>JBJTVM010000412.1:0-9172 GCA_046081205.1 Pseudanabaena sp.
TCCTAAACCTCTTGACAATTTCGGCATAGATAAGATACTATTGTAAATGTGCTCAAAAGTGGGACTGTAGTTCAATTGGTTAGAGCACCGCCCTGTCACGGCGGAAGTTGCGGGTTCGAGCCCCGTCGAACCCGTTCTAAAAGACTTAAGAAAAAATACATTGTTTTACAATACCTTTCTTCTTAAGTCTTTTTAATGTTTATGGATATCTTTCATCAAAAATAATTTTTGTAATGAGGATGATTGGTCTGATTACGAAAATTACTAAAAAAAATAAATCTTGCCATAAATCTGTCAAACTTATAAAAAGAACTATAGCGTTTATCAGTCTAGTGAAGTACGGGTTGGGGTCTCCACCCTTATACCTCGCTTTTTTGAAAAGCGCTGTATATCAGCGCAGTGATACAAAAGTTTTTGGCTGATTAATTTAGTAGTTAATTACTAATTAAATTACTAATTGATTGATACAGGCTATTGAGGCTTTAAGTAGTACAGAAAAATTTTTCTGGGGTTTAATTTAGCGCAAAGCACTGTATTAAGCAGAATGCAAGCGCAGAATCTCTTACAGCTAGCCAAACAGGGTAACCACGGGGAAATTGCGACTATTTTAATAATTTCAGTTCTTGAGGGGCTGCGCTTCCAGACAAACACCAAAGCTCAACTATTGCAGGACTTCTATCTGCGTAAGGAGAGTAATTAAATATCCCTAGAATTAAGTGAAAGCGATGACCGCTAAAAGTCTCCTCATTCGTAAACAATTACTATCAGCGATCACTCCTGATCCGTTGATAGTTACTACGGATACTAAAGTTACAACGGCGATCCCCTCTATGAAGGAAAAAGGCTCTAGTTGTGCTTTGATAGTAAGCAACAACAATGAGTCTGGAGCAATTAGTTTAGTTGGTATTCTTACCAAACATGATATTTTTCAGGCTATCGCTCAGCATAATTCCTTAGACGACTTATCGATACAGTCAGTAATGCATGATTCGGTGATTACCCTTCAAGAATCAGCCCTGATCGATTTCCCATCTGTCCTCAAGATATTTCAACAACATCGGATTCATCATTTACCAATACTAGATGGCGATCGCCTGATTGGGGTGCTAGCCAAAGATGATTTAACTGATTTATTGGCTCAGAATACCATTACCACCGAGGTAGCGAACCTTGATGATTTGAACGCACTTAAGCAAGTAAAAGAAGCCTTACAAAATAGAGAACAGTTTTTACGTACAATCTACGAAGGGGTGGAACAGGCGATTTTTACGGTTGATGTATTAGAAGATGGGGATCTTCGTTATGTTGCGTTTAATCCAGCTGCCGAAAGATTATCAGGGCGTTTAACAGCAGAAGTATGTGGGAAATCACCCACTGGAAAAGTTCGTCAAAACTATATAGATTGTGTCCGCGCAGGAACTTCGATTACCTATGAGGAAAGCCTAGTTTTTAAGGGGCAACCAACTTGGTGGATTACAACGCTAAATCCTATTTTTGATCCATTAGGGCGTATTTGTCGCATTGTAGGAACTAGCACCAATATTTCCCAACGCAAGAAAATGGAAATTGCTCTCCAAAATCTGATTGAGAGTTCTTCTGCGGTTACGGGTGAAGATTTCTTCCCAGCTTTAGTTAGTCACATCGCTAAAGCTCTCAATGTCTCGTATGCGGTTGTTACAGAAGTGCAAGGTGATCGCCTGCATACCCTTGCTATCTTCAAGTTATGTGCTGGTGATGCAAGGGTTAAATAGATATGATGAGAATCAGACTTTAGTTGGCATTTTAACTAAACGAGATGTAGTTCGCCTGAGTATGCAGTCTGATGACTTAGCGCAATTGTCTATTCAGGAAGTGATGAGCCATCCTGTGGTTACTATCCAAAAATCGACAATCGATAATATTAACGCCACTCTAGAGCTATTTCGGCAATATCACATTGGTCATTTGCCAGTGCTAGATGGCGATCGCCTCATTGGTCTGGTATCCAAAGATGCTTTGACGGAAATATTGGCGCAGACAGCTTTAAATATTAGTAATAGCGAACAGAAGATTATTAATGAGCAACGTTATCGCGCTTTGATGGATGGAGCTAGTGATGCAATATTGCTAGCAAATCCTCAGGGCAACTTGATTGAAGCCAATCAAAAAGCTGAAGAACTCTTGGGCTTTAGCCGCGATGATCTGAAGTGTTTACATATATCGCAAATACATCCGCCCGAAGCCTTTGCAGCAGTGCAAAATCATTTCAAAAATGCTATGCAAAATAATTTTGCTTCAGCAATGGAAAGTTTTGTAGTACGGAAAGATGGCAATCAGATTCCTGTAGAAATTACAGCCAGTTGTATTGAATTAGATGGGGAAAGGATCGTGCAGGGAATCTTTAGAGATATTCGCGATCGCAAGCAAGCTGAAATTGCTCTATGGAAAACCAATCAAGAATTAAATTATCACATCGAAAATTCTCCTCTTGCCACCATAATTTGGGATCAAGAGTTTCGAGTTAGTCGTTGGTCAGCCCGTGCTGAAGAAATTTTTGGATGGCAATCTGATGAAGTCTTAGGTAAGACTTTCTTTGACTGGAAATTTATATATGAGCCTGACATTCCTTCTGTTCAAACAGTTGCAGCCCAAATCCTAAAAGAGGGAAAGGCTAGTTGCCATAACCGTAACTATCGTAAAGATGGCTCGATTATCTATTGTGATTGGTACAATTCAGTTTTACTAGATGAGATAGGCAATCTTGTATCTATGACTTCTTTAGTACAAGATGTCAGCGATCGCAAACGAATTGAGGCAGCTTTATTCGACATAAAAAAAAGATATCAGGCTTTGTTTAACCATAAAACAGATGCTGTATTTGTCAATAGCTTTACTGACACAGGAGAATTCAGTCCCTTTATCGAAGTCAATGATACAGCCTGCGAAAGCTTGGGATATAGTCGAGAAGAGCTATTAACACTGACCCCTAGCGATATTATCCCTAATGATTTTTTCTGCGACAAAGCTGCTCTAGAAAAACTCCGCACTCAAAAATATGCTTCTAGTGAGATTTTACACCAAACTAAAGACGGCAGGATTTTCCCTGTAGAACTGAGCTTAGTTGAGCTAGAGGATAATGAAGGCAAGCCTTTGGTAATTGCTTCTACTCGTGATATTAGCGATCGCAAGCAAGCAGAAAAAGCCCTTCAAGAAAGCCAGCATTTTATTCAGAAAATCGCTGATTCATCACCAAATGTTCTTTATTTATTCGACATCCAAAAACAGCAAAATATCTACTCCAATCGTGAAGTTTTCTCGACCTTGGGTTACTCACCTGATGAACTGAAAGAGCTAGGTGACAACTTTGCTCTCAAATTAATGCATCCTGACGATCTCAAATCGGTTTATCGAGTTTACTGCGACAAAGTACGCATGGCTCAGGATGGAGAGATTATTGAAAGTGAATATCGCATGAGACATGCTAATGGAGAATGGCGTTGGCTATATAGTCGAGATTCAGTTTTTAGTCGCGATAAGAATGGACTAGTTAAGCAAATCATTGGTACGGCTCAGGATATTACGGAACGTAAGCATTTAGAACAAACCCAAAAGCGTTTGATTGCTATTCTAGAAGCTTCGACTGATTACATCAGCATGTCAGATGCCAAAGGTAATATCTTTTGGAAAAATGCTGAGTTAAAGCGCCTGTGTGGCATTAATTCCCATGAAGATGTACTGCAATTTAGACTTGTTAATTGCCATCCTCAATGGGCTGTTGATTTGATCGAGCAGCAGGCTATTCCTCATGCGATCGCAAACGGAAGTTGGCTTGGTGAAACCGCGTTGCTAGATGCGGAAGGTCACGAAATTCTCGTATCACAATTGCTGCTTGTCCATAAATCTCCACAGGGAGAGATCGAGTTTTTCTCCAACATCATGCGCGATATGCGAGTTTACAAAGAGTATGAACAGCAACTAGAGCAAACAAATGCTAATCTGATCCGCGCTACTAGTCTCAAAGATGAATTTTTGGCTAGCATGAGCCACGAACTCCGAACTCCTCTAAACGCTATTTTAGGGATGACAGAAGGATTGCAAGATGGCATTTTTGGCAATATCACTGAGCGGCAACTTAAAGCACTACAAACCATTGAGCACAGTGGCACTCATTTGCTCGAACTAATTAACGACATTCTGGATGTCTCTAAAATTGAATCAGGGCAGATTACTTTAGACTATGCATGTACTAATGTCGCTGCTCTCTGCCAGTCCAGCCTTGCCTTTGTCAAGCAGCAAGCTCAGCAAAAATGCATTCAGATCGAAGAGAGACTTTCCCTAAATCTACCCGATATATGGGTCGATGAAAGACGAATTCGCCAAGTCTTGATTAATTTGCTCAATAATGCGGTCAAGTTCACTTCAGAAGGAGGGCAAATTACCCTCGAAGTTACCAAGCTTTCTCTCAATCTAGATCCTAAAGAGACTCGTACTAGAGACTTCTTGCGAATTGCTGTAATTGATACTGGTATAGGTATCGCACCCGAAAACATCCATAAACTATTTTAGCCCTTTGTCCAAATCGATAGTGCTTTAAATCGGAAGTATACAGGTACAGGGCTAGGATTATCGCTCGTAAAGCGTATGGTTGAACTACATGGGGGCAAGGTGGGGCTGACGAGTGAGGTAGGCGTTGGCAGTTGTTTCATGATCGATCTGCCCTATGTCTCTGCTTCTGCTCAACTAGCTCCAGCTAGAGATGTAACTCCCATCAATGCACCACAGGAAAATACGATCGCTAATACGACTGACGACTTAGTTGCACCCTTACCTTTAGTCTTGCTGGCAGAAGATAACGAAGCAAATATAAGCACTATTTCTAGTTACTTAATTGCGAAGGGCTATCGTATGGTTTTCGCAAAAAATGGTCAAGAGGCGATCGCCTTAGCGAAATCCCATCAGCCTGATTTAATTTTGATGGATGTCCAAATGCCGATTATGGACGGGCTAGAAGCAACCAAACAAATTCGTCTTGATCCTAATTTGGTTAATACACCAATCATTGCGCTCACTGCATTAGCGATGACAGGTGATCGCGATCGGTGTATTGCGGCGGGAGCTAGTAATTATTGTAGTAAGCCTATTCGCCTCAAAGAACTAAACCAAATGATGGAAAATCTATTAATTGATGGGGATCTTATCAAGTAAAGGCGGTGCAAAGCACCGCCTTTATTTAACGTCAGTTCAACGAACGCAAAAAATGGTAAGAATTGCTACCGATTCTTACCATTTTTCGCCATTTGCGTCATGCAAAGCACGCTGCAAATGGCGATATCGAACTCACATTTATTTATTTTGGTTTTGTGTCCTAGGCAAAATTTTTATTGCTATATGTAACCTTAGATACTAATGATTATTTGGCGAAATGAGTTAAACTTAGATTACTAGTTATCACCATAAAGCAATTCTTCGCGTAAACTTTTATCCAAATGTTTTTAAGTAACAAAATAGTTTATGGATATGCGATCGCTCTAGGTATTACCTCTTTAGGTACTGCAACTGGATTGCTATTGGGGACTTACCATCATCAAGAAGTATTACAAAAGAGCCAAGTTATATATCAAGAACGTCAATTTTTAAACTCACTCCAACTAGAAGTTTTAAATCATCGTCCTGCTCAACAAATATCTACTTATGTAAAAGATTTGGCAAGCTTTCGGCAAGAGCGTCAAAAACTGCTTGAATCTATTCAAAAAACTTTAAAATTAGTCAAAATTTATCATGATTCAAAAAAGTTTCAAACTATAGAAGGTTTAGAGATATTCCTACAAGAATACGAAGAGTTCTTGGGTTTATTTCAAAAAGAATATCAAGATTTGGTCGATCGCTTAGAGCAGGTTTCCGCATCACCTAAAGGGCTTGTGGATGCGGAGTTACAGTTAGCAACCTTTTTTAAGAGTAAGAATTTTCTAAGATTTATTGAGCTTTATGATCGCCTATCGCCCTTCGCTGAAATTATTTATCAACAGGAAAAAGAAATTGATATAGCGCTTAGTCTAGCGAAAACTACTCGTATTCAGATAAGTCTTATTAGTTTTTTACTGTCAATTGTAACTGCTGCTTTATTTATTCGATATGCGAGCCGTGCGATCGCTATTGAGCAAGCTCAAAACAACCAAAAACTGCAAGATCAACTAGTTGAGTTGCAACAAGCAAAGGCTAAACTACTCAAGAGCGAAGCTCATCAAAGCGCCATACTTAGAACTATTCCCGACATGATCATTCGCATGAATCGAGAAGGTTTCTATTCAGAATTTGTAACTCGACCAAACTTTACGGTAGTGGGTACTTTAACGGAACTTGTAGGTACACATGTAGCTGAGATGTTTCCTGCTGATATCGCAGAACAACGCATTAAGCATATCCAACTGGTACTTCAAACTAATACCATGCAAGTATATGAACAAACCATCTTTATCGACGGTAGAGAACAAATCGAAGAGGTGCGAATAGTTCCCTACAGCGAAGATGAAGTTGTGTTGTTAGTGAGAGATGTTAGTGAACAACATATTGCCATGCGCGACCGCAAACAAGCCGAACTTGCCTTAGCTGCGAGTGAAGCTAAGAGTCGCGCCATGTTAGCGGCGATTCCTGATCTGATGTTTCGGGTTGGGGCTGATGGAGTTTATCGAGAATTTGTAACTCAAAGTCGTGATTTTGCGATCGCTACAGCTAAACTGGATCGTGCTGGCATGTCGATGGCGGAAGTATTACCCGCAGATATGATCGAACAACAGTTTTATTATTTACACAAAGCGATAGAAACAGGGGAACTACAAGTTTATGAACAACAGGTTCAAGTGGGAGAGCGTTTGATCTATGAAGAGGTTAGAGTCATTAAGAGTGGTGACGACGAAGTTCTATTTATGATCCGTGATATTAGCGATCGCAAGCAAGCAGAAGCAAAGCTAGAAAAAGAATATTACCGTAGTGCCATGCTCTTTAATACTTCTATAGATGGTTTGTTTGTATTAGATCTACAAGGATATTTCATTGACGCAAATCAAAGCTTTGCGGACATGTTAGGCTATAGTCGCGAAGAAGTAATGGCACTGAGTATTTACGATATTGATATTAAATGGACAATAGAAGAACTGAAAAGAGGAGTTCAAGAGTTTACTAAAGATAAGAGTGTGAAGTTTGAAACCTTACATCGGCGCAAGGATGGCTCGATCTTTACGGTGGAAATTAGTGCCAGCAGTGTGAATTGGTCGGATGAGGTTGTCCAGTTTGGAATCTGTCGGGATATCACTGAGCGTAAACAGGCAGAACAGCAATTACAACAACTTAATCAGTTTCTAGAGACCAAAGTCGAAGAACGCACAGCGGAATTGCAAAAACGAGAAATAGAACTCCAAAAGCTGTCAAAACGCCTTGCCCTATCACTGAAATCTGGAGCAATCGGCACTTGGGAATGGGATATTGGGCAAAATACGATCATGTGGGATGATCGTATGTATGAACTATATGGAATCACAGGACAATCTGAGTTACTGAAGAAGGATGAATATGAATTAAACCGCAATGTGGTCTATGATGTTTGGTCTAACGGATTACATCCTGATGATCGGGTAGAAACGGAAACATTGCTCCAACAGGCTGTCTTAGGAAATGCTGAATATGATACAGAGTTTCGGGTCATACATCCTGATCGCAGCATCCACTTTATTAAAGCCTATGGGGTTGTAGTGCGTGACGATCAGGGCAACCCTCAACGCATGATAGGAGTTAATTTTGATATTAGCGATCGCAAACGATCTGAACTGCAATTGCAACAAACTAACGAGGAATTGATCCGTGCAACAAGACTTAAGGATGAATTTCTCGCTAATATGAGTCATGAGCTTCGCACACCACTTAATGCCATACTCGGTATGAACGAAGGCTTACAAGAGCAGGTCTTTGGTGACATTAATGAGCGACAGCTTAAAGCTCTGCAAACTATTGAGCGTAGCGCTTCTCATTTGTTGGAGCTAATCAACGACATTCTTGATTTAGCCAAAATTGAAGCAGGACAAATCAAATTAGACTGTGCTTCCACCTCTATCAGTCATCTCTGTCAATCCAGTGTAACCTTTGTAAAACAACAAGCCTTAAAAAAACATATTCAATTAGACATAAAACTTCAGAATAATCTGCCGCCGATATTTATCGATGAACGCCGTATTCGCCAAGTTTTGATTAATCTGCTGAACAATGCTGTTAAATTTACGCCAAAGGGAGGACGAGTCACTCTAGAAGTTAAGCAGTTGCCTTCACATATGGTTATGAGCGATCGCCCTTCATCACATTACTTACAAATTTCCATAACTGATACAGGTATTGGCATTTCTCCAGAAAATATCCAGAAACTATTCCAGCCATTTATCCAAATCGATAGTGCTTTAAATCGACAATATGAAGGAACTGGTTTAGGGCTAGCATTAGTGAAGCGCATTGTGAACCTTCATGGTGGTAATGTAGGGCTAAGCAGTGAGTTGGGCGTGGGTAGTTGTTTTATAGTTAATCTACCCTATGAATCTTCTCCTGAAATAGTTCTCAATAGTGAACCAGAGACAACTTTATTGTTAAATAGCCCAATCATCAAAGCAACTAATGGGCAATCATCTCTAATCTTGTTAGTTGAAGATAATGAAGCGAATATTTTGACTATTTCCAGCTATTTGGCAGCTAGTGGCTATCGCATTCTCTCAGCAAATAATGGGGAAGAGGCTGTTGAAATGGCAAAATCTCACCAACCAGATCTGATTTTGATGGATATACAAATGCCCGTGATGGACGGAATTGAGGCAACTCAACAAATTCGTCTTGATGCTAACTTGGTTGATACTCCAATTATTGCAATGACAGCTTTAGCGATGTCAGGCGATCACGAGCGCTGTCTAGCGGCGGGAGCGAATAAATACCTAAGTAAGCCCATGAAACTGAGACAGCTAGAGAATATGATTCAAGAGCTTTTAAATAGGTAATGAAGGGCAGTGCAAAGCGCTGCCCTTCATTACTAAAATAAATCCTTGTTTTAGGGATTCGACGAACGCGCAAATGGCATGTTAAATAAAGGCGACGCGAAGCGACGCTTTCATTGACCGTGAGTCTGATTATCACTATTAGAACCCACATTCCGCTCGTAATGGAA
>JBJTVM010000413.1:0-5650 GCA_046081205.1 Pseudanabaena sp.
CAAGTGGCAACCGCTATAGATGAACGACGATCGCTATTTCCGCTTCCTCATAGAGAGCCAGATCGACGAAGTTACTTTCTACCACTGCACCATTAACCGTCATTTGTTTAACATCACTATGATTCGTCACTGTCAATGAGAGCGTCTTACCGCGAAACTTACGCTGTGCAGTAAAGCCCGACCATTCGCTAGGAATTTTAGGATCGATGATCATGCCTGTGAAAGTGGGCTGGAATCCAAGAATGTAATCAATACCAATGCGTAGCATCCATACTGCCGTACCTGTTAACCATGAATGGCTTGCCTGTCCTTGGGTTTCGTGATCGGGACTAGTCACATATTCAGGATAGACATAGGGTTCAGTTTCAAAGCGATCGCACTTATCCTCAGTTGCCTGTGACGAATTAATTGGCATCATCCGCCGATAGATTTCCCATGCAAATTCGGTGTCACCATTGAGCAGAGAAGCGAGGACAAACCAAGATGAGGCATGATTAAATACTGCGCCGTTCTCTTTTTTCCCTGGCACACAACGACTAATTAACCCAACCGTGTCATCAATTTCCGTAAAGGAAGGTGCAACAATCTGCATCCCAAATGGTGTCGCTAGATATTCACGGCTGCTTGCCATACAGCGATCGGCGCGATCCTTCGGTGCAAGTTCCGAAATGACAGCCCATGACTGAGCATTAACAAATATTTTGCCTTGACTTGCACTTGATACCCCAATTGGTTCGCCATTGTCACGGAAAGCACGTAAATACCATTCGCCATCCCAACAAACATCATTAGTTACTTGACGCAGATGCTCATAGAATTTTTGAAATCTGTTGATCGCCTCGCGATCGCCTTGATGTTCACAGACAGGCAATGACTTATTCAACACATAGCCCAAGAAGAAAGCACCCCAAGTAGTTTCGCCTTTACCCTGTGAGCCAACATGATCAAGCGTATCATTCCAATCACCTGTAAAGATGCGGGGCATCCCTCGTTCGCCTGTATTGGCGATCGCAAAGTCTAGCGCTCTCACTAAATGCTCATAGACCGTCCCTGAACTATCATCATGGTAAGGAACTACTTCTTCTAAAATCGAGAAATCACCAGTCTCTTTGAGATATTCGACAATGCCAAAGGGAATCCAAAGCGGCGTATCGGAATGATTGGTACGTTCGCCAGTATTGGTTAGCACAAAATAATTATGTAAAGTGGAACCGTCCTTAAATTGGAAGTTCAGGGCTTTAATCAATCTTTCGCGCACTCTTGCAGGATCAACCATTACTACGCCAAGAATATCTTGGAAGCGATCGCGCATTCCCGTACCAAATAGCAAACCTCCGTGATAGTATCCCGAATTTCGAGCCATATCAAAGGTAACTGCCGCCTGATACTGATTCCAGACATTGATCATGGCATTAAATGCTGAATCGGGCGTTTGCACCTGCACACAGGACAAATGCCGATCCCACTTTTTTCTTAAATCAAGGAAATAGTTATCAACAACTTCCACAATCTTGCCCCCCTTTACAAGGGGGGTAGGGGGGATCTCTTTCGGCGCAATCTCCAACACGACAGCAAAATCAACAGAACTATTTGCTTCCAAACTAATCTTTGATTGCAACGCCACCACAGGATCGCCAGCCGTGATTTCCGTATTTTTCATCACCCCCGTTTCTACGGCTACAGGATTCGATTCCGATCGCCACCTGCCGATGAAAGTATCGAGACTACTATCAAAGCCAGAAATTGGTAAACTCTGAGAAAAATAAATCTGATACTTCCAATCAATATTTGGCTGCTTCACGGAAACGCCTTTATTCAACACCCAATAGCGGCGAGTGGCTACTAAGGCTTGCAAATCTTGATCAAAATGAATATCTGTGAAATGCTTGTCATTCGGTTGATTAATTTGATCATTGAGCGCATTCCCCATCAGCAATTCCAAAAAGGAATAAACTTCTAAATCTCGCACCTGTCCTGATAGTTCCGTTAACTTCACGCGCCAAACTTCAGCATTAGTGTGAGTGGGAACAAAGTAAGTAATTTCGCCACGAATTCCATTAATCTCCGTCGTAACTTTAGTGTATCCCTGACCATGCCGACATTCATAGAAGTCATAGTTAAGGTGAATTGTTGGCGACCAACTCAGTGACCAATATTTTCCTGTAGCAGTATCTTTGATCATTACATAGCGTCCAGGACGATCCCAAGGAAGGCAGTTGTAGCGCATTCGACTGATGCGGTTATCGCGAGGCGATTCTAAGAAGCTAAAGCCACCACCTGTATGGGAAATCAGCCCTGCATATTGGCTATTCCACATATAGTTAAACCAAGGGCGCGGGGTGCGCGGATTTGTAATCACAAATTCCCGATAATCTTCGGTGTAATAGCCGTATTGGTTTGCGATCGCCACAGTTTAAAATCTTCCTTCTTTGTATAATAGTCATGTTTTGTGATTAGCCTATGACCATAAAACATAACCAGATTGCCACATAGATTATCTCAACTTTTCTTCCCAATTTTTTAGAGCAGTTTTAAATAAAACTATGACAGCCCCAATAATCTCTAAATTAGTAGTTGGTTTAACTTCATTAAGTGCGTTATTTAGCACATTTTTGCTTAATCCACAGGCAACCACTCCTCAAGCTCAATTTTCTGTCCCACTAGTCCAGAACTTCAGCTACACCACGATCGCTAAAGCACCTATTGCTAAAGCGTTGACAATTAATAAAACCCACATTTTTCTGGGAGAAATTAATCGCCGAGGTTTGGCAGTTGGCTATCATCATCGTCTGAATGGCTAAGATGCTAGTAATGCCAGAATGATCAGAATTACAGCGCTGCCCAATCAGCAAGGCGTTTATATCGGTCGCGTTGAAATTCGTAATCCTGCCAATGGTCAATGGGTTAGCAAAGTTTCTAGTTCTTCTTTTTTCCCAGATCGCTGGTCTCAGGCTCAAGTTTTGTCAGAAATTAAAAGCGCTTTTAACTCAGCAGACAAATCTAGAGAACCTTGGCAAGGTATTTCAACGAGTGGCTTAAGAATTGAAGGTTATTACAACAAAGTCACAAATACAATTACCACGGCTTACCCTATTTACCGTAGGTAAGCAGAATATAGAATACATCACATTCCCATTTGCCGCATTTTCTCTAAAGCATAATGATCAATATCAAATTCCATCGAGACGAAAAAGGCTACTTTAAAGCTGATACTGAACCTCAATATCAACTACTCAGTCAATACTTGGAGTCAGAAATCCAAGGTGTTGCGGCTGTATGTGCAGAAATTTTAGCAATAATCCAAGAGATTGAGAGCGGTGATCGCTATCAAGCTGAAGGGATTGGTAATGCTCATGGGCTAAAAATTACCCCCAAAACTGTAAAGATTTGGAGTGAGTATACAGAAACTGAACTAAGCTTAGAACTGCCTATTGCAGATTTTAAACAAGCTTTAGAGAGTTGTTACAAATTTTGCGATCGCTTCTAATCCCAATTCGGCTAACAATTCTGCGAAGTGCGGCGATATTTCGCAAAATGGAAAAAATATCCTGTAATGAACCTTAAATCTCTACACATCAAACAGTTTCGTAACTACATCGATCAACAAGTTAACTTCACAGCGCCCAAGACCGTAATTTTGGGTAATAATGCTCAGGGAAAATCTAACTTACTCGAAGCGGTCTTGCTATTAGCCACCCTGCGATCGCATCGAGTTAGTAAGGATCGTGACTTAGTGCTTAATGGCGAAGCGATCGGCGAAATTGCGGCAACTTGCCAGCGATCGCGCATACCAGAAAGCTACCCTGTGGAATTATTGATGCGGATACGAGCCAGTGGTAAACGGACTTTGAATGTGAATGGAGTCAATCAAGCGAGATCCCTAGATTTTTTAGGAAATCTAAATGCGGTGATGTTTTCTAGTTTAGACTTGGACTTGGTGCGGGGGAGTCCCGAAAGTCGGCGCAATTGGTTGGATACAGTTTTGATTCAACTAGAGCCGATTTACATCAATCTTTTGCAACAATACAATCAAGTTTTACGCCAAAGAAATGCATTATTAAAATCAATTAAACAGGGGCAAATCAGCTATGAACCGCAACAAATGGCGCTATGGGATGCTCAATTGGTAACTGCGGGGACACGTTTGATTCGGAGGCGATCGCGTTTATTAGAGAGATTAACCCCGATTGCACGGGCTTGGCATCAAGCAATTAGTGGTGGTAGTGAGTATTTAGAAATTACTTATGTTCCCAAATTTGCTTTTGCGCCAATGGACACAGTGGAAGATATTCATCAAGCTTTTTTTGAGGCGATTTTACAGAAAACAAGCATTGAGCAACATCAAGGCTCAAGTTTAGTTGGCCCTCACCGTGACGAAGTTTACCTGACAATTAATACTACACCTGCACGAGAATATGGTTCTCAAGGTCAGCAACGTACATTAGTATTAGCGCTCAAACTGGCTGAGTTAGAGTTGCTAGAATCGGTGGTTGGAGAACCACCATTATTGCTATTAGATGATGTTCTTGCTGAACTTGATCTCCAAAGACAAGATCATCTGCTGAATGCGATTGGCGATCGTGTCCAGACAATTATTACGACTACTCATCTTGGCTCATTTGATGCTCAGTGGCTAAATTCTGCCCGAATTTTTCAAGTAGAAAATGGCAAAATTTTGTCTTGAAAAACATAAAACAAGCTTGTTTCACAAACTTGTTTTGTATGTTTATTCCTCGTCATCTGCACCAACTTGACGCAAGTGAATATGTTTACGTCCGAGTCGAATTTCTAACTCATCCCCAGCCTGTAAACCCATCAATTGTGTATAAGCTGAGCCAATTAGTAGGTTGCCATTTTTCTGTACACTAACTCGATAACTGGCGCTACGTCCACCTTTGCCACTACCTTTTGCTTCAAGTTCAACCCCATCTGCTTCCATCAAGGCATTATAAAACTTCATCAAGTTAACACGGGCTTGATTGTTTTTGGTAACAGTAGCATATCCACAAGCCTTAGCTTTTTCTTCTTTTGACAGATGCTCTAGTTCTTTGACTTTCTGTAACAATGCATCGCCAGAGAGTTGAACTGGTTGTTTGATTTTTGCCATTTGTTCTTAACAGTTTAATGTTTAATATTTGTACATTAGTATCTAGGATAACTGTACTACTAGTCAAACTTTTTTGAGAAGATATACAACCTATTTGTTTTTACAGATAACTATCATCTATATCTAATTAAATTAGTTTTGTAAAGTAAATGCTTCTTAATAGATTAGCAACTTAAAATAATGAAGTCTATTCTAATAATTTACGTGAGTTCGGGATAAGCTACAAATTTAAAAAGCCAAAACAGTAAAAGACTCTCGAAGCGAGTCTTTTACTGTTTTGCTTTCTAGAAAGCGAAAAATGGGAAGAATCGCTTAGCGATTCTTCCCATTTTTCGCCATTTGTGCCGCGCTTCGCACGCCGCAAATGGCTATGAACTCACGTTAAAATTGATCAGAAACAGACACCTTACTTTTCACGGCATCTCTAAAATGCTCTGTATACAAGGGTTTTACAAACAAACTAATTTGCAATAAGTCTTGCTTAATGACAATGTGCAACGCCAGAATAGGGAATCTGGCGGTATGCATATTGATGGTTACGCT
>JBJTVM010000414.1:0-10624 GCA_046081205.1 Pseudanabaena sp.
TCATTGAGATCGCTCTGGATTACTTCCAAAATAATTTTGCTGGGAATTGCTAAGCACATCTGATTGACATTAATAAGTAGCACTCGAATTAAAGAGAGTATATTTGGTAAAACTAATGTGAATTGAGTACCTTTGCCTTTCTGGGACTGCACTGCAATATTACCGCCCAAATCTCGCAACTTCTTTTTCACCTCGCATAGCCTAGTTCCTGTTTCTGGATATGAATTACCCCGCACGAGATTAAAGCTAGGCTCAAAAATCAACCCCATTAACTGTTCATCACTCATATCTATAGTTGAGAAACCTGACATCCCTGCGATCGCTGCCGATTGTTCAACTTGATGACGAATTCTTTCTATGTCAAGCCCACAACCATCATCAATAACCTTAATGATCGTACTTTCATCAGTTTGAGTTACAATAAATTCAATCTTACCTTGAGCAGATTTTCCCTGTTGTTGACGTACAAGAGGAGGCTCAATACTATGTTTAAAGGCGTTCCGCAGTAATAGCTCCAGTGGATCAGCGATGGTTTCGGAAATTAGTCTCTCAACTTCAACCTCAGCCCCCTGCACCACCAACTCTACCTGCTTACCATACTGAAGCGATAAATCTCGCAAAATACGCGGAAACTTTCTAACTAGGCTAGAAATCGGATGTTTGAGGACTTGGCGCAGATTTTTTCTTAATTGATAGACATCCTGACTTATCGCATAGGTTTGCTGTTCAGTAAGCGCAAGTACGCTGTTAATCTGCTCAACTGCATTTTGTAATTCAGCGATCACAGTTTGCGGCTGACTCTCCGAGTTAGATACTAACAACTGTAACTGTTTCTGGGCTTCCTTAGACAAGATTTTAATTTCACTTAAATAAATATCTAAACTACCCTTACGAACTAATAATTCTTCCGACAAATCCCCCAACATTTCCAAATGATTTAAAGGAAGTCTAATTGTTGCATCTTTTACTTTTGTAGTATTCTGAACATCCAATTGACTATTATCAATAGCACTTACATCAGTATCCATTTCAGGTCTTGCATCCAAAGATAAAGCTGAAAAATCAGCATAGGAAATTTCATTGCCGCCCAAATTCATCAGTGATAAGTCATGCCAAGTAGAAGTATTGTGATCAGGAATATTCTGATAGATTGGTGATTCTTCGATGGCTGTATCAATATCTGAAGCAGGAAAATCTTGTTTGAGCATTTCAGCCAGCATTAAGCTACTTGCTAGCTCTGGCGGATGCGAGGTAACTGGCTCCTTAGATTGGAGATTTGAATCAGCATCTCGGCTAGATATATCCACATCTGTTGACTCAAAAAAACTGCTAGCAGTCATGCCTTCGGCAATATCATCGTTAGATAATTCAGGCAAGTCAAAATCAGGTAGAGCAAAGTCAGCCAAGTCAAAAGCAGGTACTAGATCTTCTTCATTCGGGTTTGGATAAACCTCCATGGTTGTAAATTTTGCCCAAACATCATCCAGATTATTTTCAGGTTCAAGGCTAGCTTCTCCCCCCCTTGAATTATTTATAGTCACTTCGTAATCATGCCAACTAACTCCTTGAATTTCCGTTTCATCATTATTACTTACATCATTTAGTTGATGGGCAGACATTACTGAAAACGTATCAGTAAACAATTCTGGCACTGGTAATCTTTCTTCAATGCTAGTTTCATGAGAATCCTGCAAATTTCCAGTCAACCCATCTAACTCATTCACAAGAGAGTTGTCTGCCGAATTGGGGAATAAAATCGATGATTCATCAGTAGGATTTCCTGAAGTATCTTGAAACAATTGATCGGGATCTAGATAATTATCTTCTTGATCTTCCTGATCTATTTGAATCATTAGAAAGCCATCGAAATTGTCTATATTGCTTGTTGGAGTTATATAAGCTTCTTCCTGATTAGAATCTAGATCAAAATTTAAATCAAACAAATGTAAAGCTTCTGGAGTGTCTTCTAAGTTAAATGGTTCATTGTTCCGATCGTAGGGTTGCAAAATCATTTGTGAGCTAATTTCATTTGCTTCCGATTGCAGATGTTCATTGATTTGAGAAAATAAATTACGCTGTAGTTCGATCCAATCCTTAGCTAAATCTATACCTAAACAGTACTCATTAATTATTTGGTTAGATGTATTGATTATTTCAATTATCAATTCTTTAGTAATCCAGTCAATTTCAGCACGGTGATCGCGGAATTGGTTGATTAACAGTTCAAAATTATGAATTATTTCCCTAAAAGATGGACTATGACTGTAAAAATTAGCTTTAATAGCTGCATCTTGCAATAACTTAATTACAGAAATTAAGCTATCAAGTTTTTGCTGGAAATTGGGCAGACTTATATCTAATTCTAAGATTTTATTTTTGAGATCATAGGTAAAAGCTTGAGCTTCCTTAGAAAAAATTGTTTTTTGTTGTGTCGCTATTTCAATCATAGGAAAGTCCATTACATCTATCTCTGACAAACTTCTATCTTCGAGTCACTAATAAGTCCTGTCGCCCAAAGCATTGCTTCTAGCGAGTTTTGAAATTAGATAAAGATTGCTGGAGTTCTCCAGAATAACCTCTTGTAGCTTTGATAAACTTGGATACTTCTGAAGAAGAAGCCAGCGCCCTTTTAGCCATATGTGAAATATCATTCATTAAGCTAGCAACCCCTTCAGTAGTTTGAGCTTGTGAAGTTGTTGCCTGAGCGATCGCTACCATTAATCCATCAATTTGCTGAGAGACTTGAGCAATTTGTTGCAAGTTATCCTTAGCAGTAATCGCCAAGTCATTACTCTCTGAGAGTTGAGTACTGCCAGAATCGACCACTGCCATCACAGCATTAGTCTCACTTTGAATACTACTGAGCAGGCTTTCCACTTCTTTAGTTGCTGCAACTGAACGAGCAGCTAGTTCTCCTACCTCTTCAGCAACTAATACAAATCCATTATTAGTATCATTTGATCGAGATGCCTCCAGAGTGGCATTAATGGCAAGAAAGTTAGTTTTAATTGCAATTTCATTAATTGAAGAAATTGCTTTAGAAATTTTTTGGGACATCACACCTAGATGCTTGACCTTCTTAGCTGTCGTGGAAATTGTATTTTGCAATTCTCCAACCTTGGACATCACAGCATCAATAGAACGATCGCTGTCCGACAATTTTTCGGATACTAGCTGTGATGATTGCAATACTTCTTGGCTATTACTGGCAATTCTCATTGCTGATAATTTAGACATTTGCATGGTTGTTAGCGATCTCGTCACTGTATCAACCTGTCTCTGAGAGACACTAGCAAGATTCATAATCGCCTGTTCATTTTGCCCAAGGGAGAAATTAACTTGGTTTGCTGAGGATTTAACTTGATTGACAATATTTTGTAAACCACGAGTGACATCATCAAAAAATATGGCAACATTCGCTAAACTACCATCAACAGAATGAGTAGAAACAGTAAGATCGCCATCGGCTAAAACTTGGATGTCTTTGAGCATCTGCGCCAAATGTTGCTGAAGATCTTCCTTTTGTTGCCGATAACTCTCAGCTTCAGCATAGCGTTGTACCATCTCCGACCTTACTTTTTTCCCTAAGTACAACATATTCTCATCGGATAAATCAGCATTTTGAAACTTACGTTTCTCTTCTCGCGCAAGTTTTGCCAAGACTTTAAACAACTTCACCACCTGTAGCTGTAAGTCTTGCTTTTCTTGCTCGTGCTTTTGCATCATCGTCTGGAATTGTTCAGACATTTTATTAATGCTTAAGGAAATGTCTGACAACTCGTCATTTCCTTCCACACTCAATGCTCCAAAACTAGCATCAGCATTTCCTTGTCTAAGATCACGTAAAGCAGCCCGAATATTCTTAAGTCTAGTGCTAATGCTTCTTGACAAAGCATAGGCGATCGCTGCTACTAGCAGAGGTGTAGCAGCAATACCAATACCAATAACCAATAGTAAGTTTTGATTACCCGCGATCGCTTTAGTCTTGTCTACTGCCGTTAAAATATCCCAAGTCAGATTGTCATAGGTTTGCATAGCAGGCACAGGAGCATAGGCAAGTAATTTCCCATTGCGATCGCTCTTGACAGCATCTTGAACACCAGAGGAATGTGCAGTTCGCAGATCAGGTAGCATTGTAAAATTTGTTAACGCATCTTCTCCCACTATGACAGGTTGAGAACTAGCGACATATTTGTTAGTGCTATCGACTATATAAAAATTTCTATTCTCATTGCCATCGTTGCGTCTATTAGCTAAATCATTTACCAATTTTTTTACAGGAATCTCCACCTGCAAAATCATATTGACTTTTTGGGAAACAGAACTCTTGATTGACCTAGCTACATAAAAATGAACCCCATCTTTCCCTGACACAGGATTGCTAAACAAGACAATATCCACAGCACCAGCCTTACTGAGGATATTAGGATTAAGAGTTTGGAGGGTTTTCGATTGGCTTGACTGAGCGATTAACTCTCCACTAGTGCTGAACAATGCAATACTGGTGTAATCAGGATAAGCTTGACCATAGAGATTTAACCGATTAGTCAATTGCTGCTTATATTGACGTTGCTGAGCAATTGGCATTGCGGCAAGAGGGTTGGTTACTTTGGGATCTGGGGACTTTAGCAAAGTATTCTGTCCAACTTCAGTGGAAACCAGCAATTTTTGCAGCACTTCAACGCCATTAGCCTGCTGATTTAAAAAATTTCTGGTCACATTTGCTAGGGCGATCGCTTCTGATTGCTGTGCCTGTTTCACCTTATTTAATAGCAACCCATCCCCCACTTGATAAGCTGTTACACCCAAGATAATTGCAGGAACAGTGGCGACTAAAGCGCCCCATAAAGTAATTTTTTGGCTGACACTAGAGAATTTAAACATGTCCTCCAATGCGATCGCTGAAGTAGTATTTCTTTTTCCACTAGCCCTGCTATAGTCATCAGTATTTTGAGAATCCATCCCCCAACCCAAAAACACTGATTCTGAAGGCGGAAATTCGACTTTTTGTTTATTTTGCTGACTTACTTCCTGAATATTAGAGATAGCCTCATTGAAAGTTAATGATGAAACTTGTTCCGTTATATCTTCTTCTGGATTTTCATCTCTAACCATTATATTTTCTACATCTCCAACCATCAGAGTCTGCTCTTCTAGCAACTGCTGCTCTTGAAAAATCGTTGGTTTTTCTTGTTCTTGCTGATGATTCTTAAATAGAGCAGCAGCCCCAGGTGGAGGTGGAATGAGCCCATTCCCATTAACCTGAACCCTTCCAGAAACCTTCGATTTATTAGGAGAGGGAGCTAGTATAGTTAGGTCACTCGCTGACGAGTCATCATAGTCGATAATATGGGAAATATTTCCATCGCCAAATGTGCTTTTTAGTTTTGAGCCAAGATTGCTGGACTCTACCTGCAAAGCCCTGTAGTTAGCCTCTTGAGCCTTGTCAGCATAGCTCGTTTCTTTACGACTAGAATTATTAACGGACAATATATCTTTTTGTTGGTTATTATTTTGAGAAATACCAGCCAACTTATTTTGGATTTGAGCAAGCGAAGTACTGGCAAGATCAAGCAAATCTGGGTCATCCGTAAGAGTCAATACCTGTTGATATTGCACCTTTGCATATTCAATTTTGCCTGCTTTACGGAAGGTTGTGCCTAACCAAATATGCAGTTTGGGATTGCGAGGATCTTCGTACAACAATTCTGAGAACTGTTGCATTGCCTCTTCATACCGACCCTCTGCATAAGAGTGTAGAGCCGCCTGATACTGCGCTGTCATCATGATCGTCCCTGTATGAAAATACGTCTTTGTTTCAAGAAGGAGGCTTTAAGTCTTGACAAATCTCCTAAATAAATAATTAAACGTATTTATATGTAGATCCTCTAGCGCCATTTTGCTTGTGTTTATCAAAAAAAGTGCTATCATGCTTAAGGATTTGTTGCACTTAGCTAAATAAAAATTGAAAAACCCTGTTTTATTGCTTGGATGTGATTGGCTCCTCAACCTAAAGCTAGGTGAAAGACGAGAGTCTGATCCTACTCTTTCTTGGGATGATGCCTGTGAAGGACCTAGTATGTTCTGATCGACCTTCTAACTATCAGGGTTGTAACCGCCGTTAACAACCTAGGTCGATCGCTTCTCACCTTGGAGAAGACTAAATATTTGTCACAACTGAATAAGCAGCAGAGATCCTTTGGGGATAGGAATTTTTACCTGCGTATTATGTTTTATACGGCAGTATATGTCTTTAGAATGACGTTACTTGCCAAATTAAGACACATGGCATCGTGAAGAAAACTTCCTAGGTCATTGGATGTGCAATTCTGCTTGTTTTGTGATGCAGTTCCGCTCAAACTTTTTTCTTGCATACTCTCTCTCGAACATATTCACAATACATAGCATCTAGGACAAACAGAATCATGAAACGCGAACTACTTAAACAAACTGTTGAACACATTGACATCAAAGCTTTTGATGTGGTCGGATTGGTTGACGCAATGGCAAATACTGCTTTTCAAGGTAGAAACCTTGGACGTGCGGCTCATATCTACGATGATATGATCAAGGACAAAGATTGCGCGATCATCCTGTGTTTGGCAGGTTCTTTATTTAGTGCAGGACTTAAGGGAGTTGTCTACGATCTTATCGCCAACAACATGGTAGACATGATTGTCTCTACAGGCGCAAACATCGTTGATCAAGACTTCTTTGAAGCCCTTGGATTTCGTCACTATGTTGGCGACACTTTTGCTGACGATACAGTACTCCGTGAAAATGCGATCGATCGCATCTATGACACCTACATCGATGAAGACGAACTGCGCGTTTGTGACATGACGATCGCTGAAATTGCCAACTCTCTTCCTCCTCGCCCTTACTCTTCTCGCGAGTTCATCCATGAGATGGGTGCATACCTCGATAAGAATGCTAAGAACCGTCACTCCGTCGTTTTGGCAGCTTACGAGCATCAAGTTCCCATCTTCGTTCCTGCCTTCAGTGATTGTTCCGCAGGTTTTGGCTTAGTCCATCATCAGTGGTTCTCTCCTGAAGAGCATGTTAGCATCGACTCTGTCCGTGACTTCCGCGAGTTGACTCAGTGCAAGTTGGCAAGCCCTCACACTGGTCTATTTATGATCGGCGGTGGTGTACCAAAGAACTTTGCTCAAGATACCGTTGTTGCGGCTGAGTTGCTTGGTTTTGAAGCTGCTATGCACAAGTATGCCGTTCAAATCACCGTTGCTGATGAACGCGATGGCGCTCTATCTGGTTCGACTTTGAAGGAAGCACATTCTTGGGGCAAGGTGGATATTGTCCAAGAACAAATGGTTTACTCTGAAGCCACTGTGGCTCTACCTTTGATTGCAGGCTATGTTTACGGCAAGAAGAACTGGTGCGATCGCGCTCCTCGTCACTTGGCTCAAGTATTCAATAAGCAATCTATTGCTACTTTTGACAGTCTTCCTACACCTGTAAGTGTCTAGTAATAGATAAAAAATGGAGGACACTTTGCGTCCTCCATTTTCTAAAATCCCAGAGAAAGATACGACGCAAATCGCCGTATCTTTCTCTGGGATTTTAGTTTTGTCATAACATTACGTCAATCCGACGAGCACGCAAAATTGTAAAAATCGCAGAGCGATTGTTACAATTTGGTGCCATTTGCGCCGTGCTTCGCGCGGCGCAAATGGTTATATCGAATTCACGCTAACATTGATGGATATAACTAAGCACAATAAATACAGTGGCTATTAGAGTTCTCCATCTTTCCGATATTCATCTTGGTAGTACTACCCATGGCAAGGTCAATCCGCAAACAGGATTGAATACTCGACTAGAAGATTTTATTGCAGCACTAACTATTTGCATCGATCGCGCTATTAATGAACCAGCCGATATAGTGCTATTTGGAGGTGATGCGTTTCCAGATGCCACACCAACACCACTAGTACAGCAAGCTTTTGCAAAACAATTTCGTCGTCTTGCCGATGCGGGAATTCCGACAGTGTTGCTTGTTGGAAACCACGATCAGCATTCGCAGGGTGTGGGCGGTGCAAGTTTAGCAATTTATCGCAGTCTCGCTGTACCGAACTTCACCGTAGGTGACACGATCGCCACCCATCGAATTCACACCAATGCAGGGGATATTCAGATTATTACTTTGCCTTGGATTACGCGATCGACTTTACTCACAAAGACAGAAACAGAAGGCTTCTCAATGACTGAAGTAAGCCAATTCCTGATTGATCGCTTGCAAGTTGTCATCGAAGGCGAAATCCGTCAGCTTGATTCCCAATTGCCCACAATTCTACTGGCGCATGTGATGGTGGATACCGCAACCTATGGAGCAGAGAGGTTCTTAGCGGCTGGAAAAGGTTTCACAATTCCATTATCCATGTTAACCCGTGAGGCATTTGATTATGTAGCGCTCGGACATGTACATCGCCATCAAATTCTAGCGACACAACCGCTTGTGGTCTATCCAGGAAGTATTGAGCGAGTAGATTTTGGTGAAGAGAATGAAGCGAAAGGCTATTGCTGGCTAGAAGTAGAGAAAGGGAATGTGAAGTTTGAGTTTTGTGCAATTCCCACCCGTGCATTTCGGACGATGGAAGTGGATGTGACGCAATCGGAAGATCCTCAAGGCAAGTTGTTAAAAGCAATTTCTAAAGGGAAGATCGATCAGGCGATCGCCAGACTGATCTACAAGGTCAAAGCCGAACAGTTAGCCCAAATCGACGATCGCCTCTTACATGAAGCAATGGCGATCGCCCATAATTATTCCCTCATTCCTGAAGTAGTTAGCCAAAATCCGCGCACAAGATTACCTGAGCTAAGTACGGCTGAGGCTCTCGATCCGATGACTGCACTTAAGACCTATCTCAGTACTCGCGAGGATCTGAAAAATTTAGAGCCTGAAATGCTGACTGCGGCGCAAGAACTACTTAGTGAGATTGGTTTAGGAATAGATGAACTTGACTCTGTTGAAGATTCATCCCAACCCAGTCAATTGACGATAAGTTTCAACTAGTTGTGTTTGCAGCGTTTCCAGTGAAATATGGCGCAGGCTAGCGGCGCGATCGTAAATTTGCTCAATCCTAATATCATTGCGATCATCGGTTTCTAAAAGGAACCTACCTTGCGGTATGGTAGCGATCGCATGAGCTACAGGGGAGCGATCGCTTAAAATGGCGGCTCCAAAGGAGAAATAGAAGTCATGTTTGATCAACTGTTGAAATACTTCTTCTTTTTTATTAAATCCATGAATAATCCAAGGTATCGAAGATTTAGTGCTTCTCTTTAAGGCAATTAATTCCGCAAATGCTCTAACACAATGAATTACAAGCGGTTTTTGTAACAATTCTGCAATCTCTATATGTCTTTTAAAAATAGAAATTTGTATTTCTAAAGGCAAATCAATATTTCGATCTAATCCGCATTCACCGATCGCTATAACCTCTGGCAATTTTGCTAAATCTACGAGATTTGCCCATGCAATTTCCAATGTTTCCAACTGGACAAACCAAGGATGTAAGCCAAGACTACAAGGATGCGGTAATGATTCATCTCGCAAATCTGGAGTAACATGCAAAGTTTGCAGATTGATGAGATCTGGGGATTGGCGATCGCAATGTGTATGAAAGTCAATAAATAAGAACTTATCCAAAATAAATTACCCAAGCTTGTAAAGTTTCGTCTCAGCAGGGCGCAGCTTTACAGTCTTATAATCAAATATAATCATCTGGAGCAATCCCCAAAGCCCGTAACTGCTCTGCAAGGCGATCGGCACGTTGTTGTTCTTGATCAGCACGTTGACGTTCTTGGATAACTCGTTGCTGCTCTTGCCAAACTTGGATCTTGGATTGCTGCAATAGTTGATCCAACTCAACGGGCGACAAAAATTGTTGTCCATCGGGGCGAAATAATCCTAATTCTTGCCCTGCTTCCCAATCAAAGCGGATTCCTAACAGTGGACTGACCCAATTGCTCATTGATAGAATTGGCATAAGGCGATCGCCTTGTCTCTGCCAGCCTGCTAAGGTTAGTTCATCAGGATCGTAAATGTAATATTCCTGAATGCCATAGGTTTCATAAAATGTAAACTTCTCATCTAGAGCATCAATACCGCGACTATCTTTATTGCTTGGTGACAAAATCTCAAAAGCAACCTGTGGAGCAATATTATCCTCTAGCCATTGCTTATAAGAGCCTCGCCTACCTTTAGGTCTGCCAAATGCAACCATCACATCTGGAGCCATACGTCTTAGGGTATAGCGCACAGGATACCAGACCAAATCTCCTGCCACAAAAACATTTGGGTAATTGGCATACATCATCTCTAGGTTTTCTTTGATGATTACAATCCAACTAAACTGCTCTGTATTGTCAGATATAGGATTGCCGTCACTGTCGGGATAGTCGATCTCTGGGGCGATCGCCTCTTGAGTTAATGGTTGCAGAGTCATGGATTTGCCCTCACATAGACCTGTGCGTGATTGATATATTCTATAGCCAAACCTAAAAGAGAGTTGCGCCGCAACTCTCTTTTACAGCGCTTCGCGCTCAAATCCAAACCAAGAAAAATTTTGAAAGTGTTGCTTTGCAACACTTTCAAAATTTT
>JBJTVM010000415.1:0-4753 GCA_046081205.1 Pseudanabaena sp.
CTGAGTTATTAAAGTACATATAGTACTAACTTGCCCAAATTTATAGCAGTTTATAGCGTTTTTCAAGCAAGCGAGGTACATAGGTTTGTTTCCCCGCCTTCGGCGGGGAAACAAACCCGTACTTCATAAAGTGTAAGTCTCTTACGTCTATGGGGAATGAGTATCAAAAATTGTCATTTGGGCTTCTTTAGGTAAATTTTTAGCCAATTTTAATGAGGGCTTTGGTGCGCGATCACTTGATTGACTATTTGTTTTAGTCGATCCACCCGATCTTAAACCCGTAGCAATGTGGCTATTTTTAGCAATTTGTTCTAAAACTTGCTTAGCGCGACTAATCACACTTGTAGGCAACCCTGCTAAGCGTCCCACCTCAATACCATAGGAACGATCCGCTCCGCCTTCTTGGACTTGATGTAGGAAAATGATTTCATCTTCTAGTTCTTTGACCGTGACTTGGAAATTGGCGACATTGGGAAGTAGACTCGCGAGTTCATTTAGTTCATGGTAGTGGGTAGCAAAGATACCGCGTGCTTTGATCTTATTGGCAATATACTCAGCGACTGACCAAGCGATCGCCATACCATCAAAGGTCGAAGTGCCACGCCCAATCTCATCGAGTAATACCAGTGAATGATCTTTAGCATGATTGAGAATATTGGCAGTTTCATTCATCTCCACCATAAAAGTGGATTGACCTGTAGCCAGATCATCGACTGCACCAACGCGAGTAAAGATGCGATCGCATATACCTAAAGCCGCCGCCTCCGCAGGGACAAAGCTGCCTACTTGCGCCATTAATTGGATTAGTCCCACCTGTCGCAAATAGATACTTTTGCCGCTCATATTGGGCCCAGTCAGCACAATTAAATCTGGGCAGTCTGGGTTCTGGACTTCATGACCTAAATAGGTGGAATTAGGGACAAAGAAACCTGCGGGGAGAGACTGCTCAACCACGGGATGACGACCATTGCAAATAGCGATCGCGCGATCGCTAGTAATTTGGGGACGACAATAGTTATAGGTAACGGCAACTTCAGCGAGACTACACAACACATCAGCAGCAGCAAGAGCCGTGGCAAGGGTTCGCATTAGTTCGATATGTTTTGCGGTAAGTAACCTTAACTCCACAAACAGATCATATTCCAATTGCTTCAATTCACTGTCAGAATTGAGAATTCGGGTTTCGCGCTCTTTTAATTCAGGTGTGATATAACGCTCTTCATTAGTTAGGGTCTGCTTACGGATATAGTCAGCAGGGGCTTGTTCACTCTTGCCGCGAGAGATACTGATGTAATAGCCAAAGGCTTTATTAAAGCCAACTTTCAGCGTATTAATACCAGTGCGTTCTTTTTCCTGCTTCTCAAAAGTTGCTAACCATTCCACATCATCGCAACTTTGTTGACGTAGGCGATCAAGTTGTTCATTGACTCCTGAACGAATAATATTGCCTTCGGTAATATAAATTGGCGGTTCTTCAACGAGAGTTCTTTGTAATTGATCCCCCAGTTGTAATAGTTCCGATGGTACAGACTGCAAAGCTTTTAAATAGCGAGAATTGGATCTTGCCACCACATCAGCAACATCACGCATTCTTTCCAGTGATACTGCTACAGCAATTAAATCGCGTCCATTTGCCGTACCTGCACCAATTCGACTACATAAGCGCTCGATGTCATAGATTTGACTCAGACAACCCCTTAAATTTTTGCGTAGAGAATGCTGCTTGAGGAGTTCTGTAATCGTATCAAGACGTTCATTGATCGCGTTGATGTCCTTAATCGGTTGCAATAGCCAACGGCGTAAAGCTCGACTACCCATGCCCGTGGTGGTTTTGTCTAGTGCCCATAGGAGCGAACTATAGTAAGTGCCGTCACGCACGGTTTGCGTAATTTCGAGATTGCGGCGCGTTTGATTATCGAGAATTAAGTAATCAGCGATCGCATAGGTAGAAATCCCTTGCAATGGCATTTTTACGCTTTTTTGAGTGGACTCCAGATATTCTAAAATCCCTCCTGCGGCTCTAATTGCTAGAGGTAAAGACTTACAGCCAAAGCCCTCCAGCGATCGCACTCTAAAGGTATCGAGAATTATCTGTTTGGCTTCAGCTAAGGCAAAGGCAGATTGTGATCGCGGTGTATAGCAAAAACTTTCAGGTAAGGCGCTATAGGGTTCAGGCAGACTCGATTGCTTTGTTGGCGAAACTCCTTCCCAAAAAGCTTGCGCCTTTTCAGTCTTATAGCCACGAAATAATTGTGGATTAGGGACATCAACGGGAATGAGAACTTCCGCAGGCTGTAAACGCAATAATTCTTGAATTAAATGCTCAGTATTATTTAACTGGGTGACCGAAAACTCTCCTGTGGAAATATCAGTGTAGGCTAAGCCCCAATTTTCGCCCCCATTGGCGATCGCCACCAAAAAATTATTTTTCTTCGCCGCCAGCATTCCCTCTTCGATCACGGTTCCGGGAGTGATCACCCTTGTGACTTCGCGGCGAACCAGACCTTGAGCCTCAGATGCTGCTTCCATCTGATCGCAAACGGCGATCGAGTAGCCTTTTTCGACTAACTGATTAGCATAGCGATCGAGGGCATGGTGGGGGATTCCTGCCATGGCGATGCGCCCGATCGCCTTACCACCATCACGTCCTGTTAATACTAATTCCAATTCCCGCGAAATTAGCTCTGCGTCCTCAAAAAATGCTTCAAAAAAATCTCCTAGCCGATACAGCATTACGGCATGGGGATACTGCTCTTTCATTTCGATATAGTGCAGCATCATCGGTGTGAGGGCAGCACGATTAACTAGAGCCGACGATAGAGCTAGTTCAGCCATTCAAATTTGGATCTTGAAACAACGTAATCTAACCATTGTAAACGGCATTTTGCCTTTGTATAGTTGTCGCCAGTCTTGTTAAGACGCAACCTCAAAAGACAAGTGGCTGCACTTCGTGCAGCCACTTGTCTCGAACCTAAATGGTGAAAGCTATGTAGCGGAAATCTTGCGATCGCCTATATCTAGCCATACCCTATAATCAAAAGGTAATTACTCATGGTTTGGATCTAGGTGGCACTTAAGTTTAAATTTGCGATCGTCTCCGATTTGCATATCGCATTGCCCCATACGATTTGGCAACATCCTGCGCGATTCCATCTCGTTGAGTACAGCATCTCCGCCTTTGAAGAAGTGCTGTCGCACCTTGCTAACCTAGATTTAGACTTTCTACTTTTACCTGGGGATCTCACCCAGCATGGAGAACCAGAGAACCATAAATGGCTATCGGAACGACTCGCGCAACTTCCCTACCCTGTCTATGTGATTGCAGGAAACCATGATGTACCAAGGAGCGATACCTTTGATAAATTCTCTCCTTACTATACCAAGTTTGGCTTTGAGCATGGACTTAGCGAACCAACTAAACTTTACTATGAATGCGAAGTATTACCTAAAGTTCGGCTAATTGGATTGAACTCTAATCAATTTGACGCTGATGGACAACAAATTGGCTGGATCGATGATCAGCAGTTAGTTTGGTTGCAATCGGTTCTTGAAAACCAAGATTATGAATTGAACTTGGTGACGATTCATCATAATGTATTGGAACACATGCATGACCAATCTCGCAATGCTCTCGGCAGGCGCTATATGCTGGGAAATAATGAGCGGCTATGCAAAGTTTTACATCAGGCAAATGTGAAATTAGTCTTTACTGGGCATCTCCATGTGCAGGATATTGCCTATAGCGATCGCTACGATCTCTATGACATCACTACGGGTTCTCTGGTGAGCTATCCTCACCCTTACCGCGTTCTCAATTATATTTCTGATGCAGCAGGCGATCGCCTAGAAGTAGAATCTTTCCGCGTCAAGTCAATTCCTGAGCAAGCTGATCTCTTACATTTTTCACGGGAATGGATGGGAAATCACTCCCATCCGTTTGTTCTGAGGTTACTTACTCATCCGCCCCTTAATTTGTCTGTAGAGTTAGCAGAAACCTTAACATCACAACTTCGCTATTTTTGGGCTTATATTGCTGATGGTGATGCCAAATTTGAGTTTCCTAACTTTCCTTTAGTAGCTAAAGAATATTTTGAAGCATTTAGCGATCTTCCACCCAAAGACAACAACATTACGCTAGTTCTTGGAAACCAACCATTTGAAAAGCGCTATATAAACACCAAAACATTTTAGAATTTTTAGACACTCGAATAATCACCTCGAACTATCGGCAATTACCAAATGCAACTTCAAACGCAGTTTTCTAAACACTTGTCTGATCGTTTGCCAACTTATTTCAATCCTCGCGCTGCGTTTGGGGCAATGGCTCTGACCATCGGACTAGTTCTCAATGGTTGTGGAGAAAGTAAGGTTTCTCAGTGCAACAAAGTTGTTGCCAGTGCCAATAAGATTAGTACCCAAACAGTCCCCAGTGATGTCAAAGGTTTTACAATATTTGCTGAAAACATCGATCAAACTCGCACAGAAGTACAGGCGATCGCAGTTCAAGACTCAAAGCTTAAAGAATTGCAAACGAAGTTACTAGGTGTATATGGTGATGCTTCTCAAGCTCTGAAGGGACAAGTACAAGCGTCCGAAGCAAAAGATGCCAATGCGATGACCAAAGCCAAGCAAGATTTAGAAATTGCTTCTGTCAAGGAAGGTGAGGTTGTCGATCAAATTAATGCTCTGTGTAGTAAATAAACGTCAGTTCGACGAACTGGAAAAGTAAGACCTTTTTAGAGATGCCATAAAA
>JBJTVM010000416.1:0-2124 GCA_046081205.1 Pseudanabaena sp.
AAAAATATGAACTATCGCGATCGCATCACCATTGAAGCAGGCAAACGCAGTGGTAAACCCTGCATCCGAGGAATGCGAATCACCGTTTATGATGTTCTGTCTTACCTTGCCTCTGGTATGAACTACCAAGAAGTCCTTGAAGACTTTCCATACCTTACTCAAGAAGATATCTATGCTTGTCTCGCTTATGCTGCCGACCGTGAACACCAGACCGTTTGAAAATATCTTAAGAAATCACTATCTTGATATTCAAGAACTAATCAACACTGAATCTCTAGGACTTTTGACTCTATATTAAGTTTTCTTATTTAATGGTTACTTGAGGGACGATCGCATTGTCAGCTTTATAAACCGATAGATTAAATATATAGAAATCATCAAATACCAAAATTTGCTTGACCTAACTCTACCGATACACCATCAAAGCGATCGTCATTAGGATGATAAGAAAGCAACTCGATCCCGATCGCCTCATCAGTATCCGCATCTTTAATCAGAACTATGCCATCATCTAGTTCAGAACAAATTTGATTTTTACGAGGAGCTTGCCAAAATACCGTCAGCAATTCCATTTTAGGTTCATAAAAAACTTTTATCTGTGCCATAGCTGTGTCCCTTCCTTAATTGAATCAGTTTGATAAGCAGTGATTAGAAAACCATCTCCATTTAACCTACGGGCTACTGCCACCACCCAGCGTTTTTCTCGTCTTTGCAAATAAAACAAAAACACACCAGCATCGCGCCTACTCTCTCGGATTTCATCTGGCAGTTGCAAAGCCGCTTCTACCAACTCTTCCAACTCTACAAGATCGGGATGTTTGATTAGCAACTTTTGCCAATATTCCTCCGTTGTCCTGACAACAAATCCCAATGGTGTTTTAATTTCAAATTTCATATTTTAATTGCTTCACATTGGTTCTTGAGTCATAGTGCTTATGGCGATCTCTAGAAAACCACTATAATTATGACAGATTAATTCAAAGGTGCAGTCATGGTTGTTGCTCCCGTTATCGATCCAGAAAAACCCACCATATCCACAATTGCTCCCGATGCGGCTGCTCCTGCTCAATCAACTTTTGCCACCTTAGACGAATATCGATCGCTCTCTGAAACCGCCGAAGAACGACTCGAATATCGCAATGGAGAAATTTTAGTTATGTCTGGTGGTTCACATCCCCATAGCCTAATAGCTGTAAATATTATCGTTTTTCTAAGTATTGCTCTGCGTGATACCGATTTTCAAATTTGTGGCAGCGATATGCGGATCTGGATTCCTGAATTTAACTGCGGAACCTATGCCGATGTTCTGGTAATTAATGGTGAGCCAGAATTTACTGAGCATCGTACTGATGAAATTCTCAATCCCTTATTAATTGTGGAAGTTCTCTCACCATCAACACAGGGGTACGATCGCGGCGAGAAGTTTCGTAAATATCGCTCGATTTCCAGCCTGAGAGAATATCTATTGATTAGCCAATCAGAGCCATATATTGAGCATTATTCTCGCTCTGAAAATGCTGATATTTGGCAATTGCAAATAAGCGATCGCCTAGACCAAAAACTTACATTATCTAGTCTCAATCTCGAAGTTCCCCTCACAGAAATCTATCGCCGCATCGCAGGAATTGCGTAATGATCACGGTTGCGATCGCCTAGTTTCGACCATATCTCTACCCCAAGACAAAACTGCTAAAATATCCAAAAGCACAACTTCTAAAAGCTATGGTTATTGCTAACTCCTCATCACCACTAACCATTCTCGAAAATGGCGATCGCCTCAATCGAGACGAATTTGAGCGTCGTTATACAGCATCCAATATCAAAAAAGCAGAACTAATCGAAGGCATCGTACACGTAGCATCTCCCCTACGCTTTATCTCTCATGGGAAACCCCATAGCCAAATCATTGGCTGGCTTGGTACATATCAATCAATGGTTGAGGGACTAGAAGTTGGCATTGAGCCAACAGTCCGACTCGATGATGAAAATGAACCTCAACCTGATGCTGTACTTTTCCGTGTTGATGGCAAGGCAAAAATCGATGATGATGGTTATATTTCAGGCGCACCCGAACTGATTGTTGAAATAGCTGCTAGTACAGTTTCTTACGATCTACATAGCAAA
>JBJTVM010000417.1:0-2332 GCA_046081205.1 Pseudanabaena sp.
CAACATAGGTGCTCCCGATCAATCTTTTATCATCTTCGGCAATGGTGACAAAATCCGTCTCAATGAAATCACCGACTGGCAGATTCCCAATATTGATTTGATGATCTTGAGTGCCTGCCAAACAGGAGTAGGAAAACTCGGCAGTGGTGTAGAAATCTTAGGCTTTGGCTATCAAGTTCAGAAAGCAGGCGCGAAACAGGCGATCGCTTCTCTTTGGAAGGTCGATGATCTAGGCACACAAGCACTGATGACTGAGTTTTATGGTGAACTTCAAAAAGGTGATGTCACCGTTACAGAAGCATTGCGCCGCGCTCAAGTGTCAATGATCAAATCAAAGGATTACAAGCATCCCTATTACTGGTCTGCATTCTTTGCGATCGGTAATGGATTGTAAATTAATAAATTTGCTGTTTGAAAGCCTGCCGAAAGCCAGCTTTCAGAAAACCAATTTTGGTGTTGGCAACACCAAAATTGGTTTCATAATGAGAATTGCTATACAACAAGAAATCCCGAACTTCTGCTAAAATGTACGTCAATAGTATCTGCTTCAAGCCATTGATACTGTTGACATGCTACACAACCCTGTCTCTGATCCGTCTGGCACCAATTTCTAAAAAAACGGTAAATCCTCTTTTTTGAAGCTTTACAATCCCCCTGATTATTTTTTCTGTAAGGTTTTATATTCTTAGAAATGTCACAAAACTCTAAGGATTAGGGCGACTATAAGCGGCAAAGCTAACAGTGACAGACCGATAAAAATTTGGAGTTCTATGTCTTCTTCCTCAATTACATTGCCTGTAAAGAAATCTTCTGTAATTCATAAATCTTCTAACCCGATCGCCTCAGCACAGGGTTTCTCAGCATTAGGTTTATCTGAGCAAATTGTCCGTGCGGTCGTGGATCGTGGTTATACCAACCCCACGCCAATTCAGTCCCAAGCGATCCCTGTCGTCCTCTCAGGTCGGGATCTATTAGCAGGTGCTCAAACTGGTACAGGCAAAACCGCAGGATTTACCCTACCAATTTTGCATTTACTCTCTCATAAAGTCGTCAAGCGATCGGCGACGGGGAAAATCCCGATCCGCGCTTTGATCCTTACACCCACCCGTGAACTTGCTGCCCAAGTCGAAGAGAGCGTGCAGACCTATGGCAAGCATCTGCCTTTAACCTCAATGGTGATTTATGGCGGTGTGAATATTAATCCCCAAATCAATCGCCTTAGAGGTGGTGTCGAAATCTTGGTGGCAACGCCTGGGCGCTTGCTGGATCATGTACAGCAGGGAAGATTAGATTTGTCGCAAGTGGAAATTTTGGTGCTAGATGAAGCCGATCGCATGTTGGATATGGGCTTTATTCGGGATATTAAGCGAATTTTGTCGTTACTGCCAAAGCAACGCCAAAATCTCTTGTTTTCAGCAACCTTCTCCAATGAAATTAAGGCCCTTGCCAGTACCTTACTCAATCAACCCGTGATCGTGGAAGTGGCAAGCCAAAATGCTACTGCGGATTTAGTTACGCAAAGGGTGTTTCCAGTCGATCGCGATCGCAAACGGGAATTGCTCACCCATTTAATCAAGACTCACAATTGGTATCAGGTATTGGTATTTACCCGTACTAAACATGGAGCCGATCGCTTAGTCAAGCAACTGCATCAAGACGATATTGTGGCAATGGCAATTCATGGCAATAAGAGCCAAGCCGCCCGTACTCGCGCCCTTGGTAAATTCAAAGATGGTAGTTTACAAGTCTTAGTTGCTACAGATATCGCTGCACGAGGCTTAGATATTAGCGAATTGCCCCATGTAGTTAACTACGAGTTGCCGAATGTGCCAGAGGACTATGTGCATCGGATCGGACGTACGGGAAGGGCTGGTTTATCAGGTGAGGCGATCTCCCTGGTATGTTTGGATGAGCGCAAGTTTCTCTCAGACATCGAGAAATTGATCAAGCGATCGCTACCCCAAGAAATCATTACTGGTTTCGAGACTGATCCCCTTATCAAGCCTGAACCCATTCAATTAGGACAGCGACAAAAGCAGCAGCCTCGACGTGGTGGACATGGCGATCGGAATCCAATTGCAAAACTATCTAATTTGTCTGAGGATAGTAAATCTCCTGCTAAACCACAAAGAAATCAATCAGGCAAAAGCACCTCTAAGTCTGTGGTTCAACCGAAAAGATCTGAACATAGAGACTCTCATCACAACCGTAATCGTTAGCTAACGTGAATTCAATATAGCTAAAAGTGGTAAAAATCGCCTGCGATTCTTACCACTTTGCACGTTCGTCGAACGGACGTTTAGTTAGAACAAACCAAAACCCAAGAAGTGAG
>JBJTVM010000418.1:0-5877 GCA_046081205.1 Pseudanabaena sp.
ACTCTTGCTGCATTCCATCTCAGATGTTGCTGCAACATTTCTCGGAATAGGTTAATCTCTTTGATGGGGTTTTATTTTTGATGTGGTTATCTTTATAAAACCCCTTCCTGCCTACTTTTGCAACTTTTTGTCCTGTACTTATATGGATCATTTTTTCTTTGGAGTTCCCTTAAACAATTGGTAACAGCACTTCAAACTCAGTTCCAATCGTGACATTACCATGATTATTGAGATAAGGCGATCGCAAAATAATTTTGCCGTTGTGCTGATGAGTAATGATTTGATGGCAAATTGCTAAACCTAGCCCTGTACCATACCCCTTCCCCTTAGTTGTAAAGAAATTATCAAAAATACGATCTTGGATTTCCCTAGGAATACCCATACCGTTATCCGCAACTTTAACTGATATCCAATTACGATTATCAATTTCGGCGATCGCCGATGTAATCATCACCAAAGGCTGCCATGTAATTTCTAATTCAGTCTGGGAGTTACTCTGATCACGACTACTCTCTTCCTTAAGAATAAGATGATCACGCTGCCTGATTAAATCGGGATGAGACTTTAAATCCACCAATGCATCAAGAGCGTTACTAATCAGATTCATAAACACCTGAATTAGGCGATCGCTATATCCATTAATTTTGGGCAGATCAATATAATTCTTGACAATCTGAACATTCCTTATCCTGCCACTAAGAATCATCAAACTGCTCTCCACACAGTCAATCAAACTAATAGCCTCAGGATTAGCATGATCCTCCATATGCGATAAAGATTGCAAAGTGTCAACCAGTCGCCGCAAATACTTTGACCCAGATTGGATACTTTTTACCACTTGCGGTAAGTCAGAGCGTACAAAATCCCAATCAACTGCCTCAAGGGTTTCACTAATTACTGTTGCCGAAGTTCCATATTCCTTTTCATAGGCTCTTAAAATTTTCATTACCCCTTCAATGTAAGTTAAGAGACATTCAGTATTGCCATAAATCGCTGATACAGGATTGCGAATGTCATGGGATACCTCAGCTACTATTTGCCCTAAACTAGCCATTTTCTCAGTTTGAAACATTGTTGTTTGGGTTTGCTCGCGCAACAACTTAGTAGCTAATTCATGAATATGGGACTGCTCCAGCAACAAATCATGGACATCAAGTACCGCATAGGTATCTGTATCAAGGTGGACAATCACAGGTTCATAAATTTCATCGCTAGAACGTCCTAGCGCCAACTGAGCAGCCATCACTATGGAAGTATTCCCATGCAATTTCAGGATTTCAGAGTGAATTTGCTCATAAAGAACTCTCAATGGTCTTTTGGTAAATAGTTCAAGTGCATAGGGACGGCTCAAGCATTCTAAAAATCTACGACGAGACAACATGCCAACATATTGTTCTTGATCGCAAACAATCAAAGCAGGTAGAAGAGGATCATTTTTAAAAAGTTGACTTGTAAATTCCCCTGACATGGACAAATCAACCTTAGTGCTGTACAAATTCAACTCAGCAATAGTGGAGTCAAGAGCTAGTTGACGCTTCAGGTTTGGGGATGGATTACTACCTGAATCCATTTCAGGTTCACTTGTCATCACCATCAATGGAATCATCGCCATTTTACGGGCTAACTCTTGCGTTGCGGTTTGGCGAATATTTTTACCCTTGACTGCGCCGCGATCTGGTTGATATTGCTGTAACTTGAGACTGCTAATCGCAGAGTTTAATGCTTCTGGTTTAAATTCGATCGCTAATGCTTGAGCCGCCACCTTAAAAGCAGAATTTAGGTTTGCTAGAGATATCTTTGGCAATAAATCAATCGCACCGCGACGTATAGCCCAACGCTTTTCCACTTCTTTGATTTGGGCTTGGCGAGGATTAACTAATAAAACTTTTAGTTCAGGGGCATGATCGGCACACCATTTGCAAAGCTCAGTAGCAAGTAACGAAGTACCTCCTCCATAGCGAATACCAATGTCAGAAATGATCAGTTGTGGTAAACCCTGTTTTGATTGCCGCTTTTGATCGAGCAATTTAAGTAAATCTTCGGTTTCAGGGGCAGCCCATACTTCCAGTTGATGTGAGGATAGGGCATTGTGCCACATCAAAGATTGATCTTCTGATAGCTGAGCCAATAAAACAGATTTGACCACACAGCCCCCAAACCTAAAAATAGCAACGTTCTGAACATATCGGATGGCAATACATGAAAGCAAGTGAAAACAGATAATCTAGGGTTAACCAAAAGTTAATTTGCTATCGCAAAGGTTAGAAAAGAAGCGCTTCGCGCCCGTTTTCTAACCTTTGCGATAAGATGGGAAAAAATAAATTGGATTTTCACATGACACGAATTTGTATTCTTGGTGGTGGTTTTGGCGGTTTGTATACTGCGCTTAATCTATCTCGCTTACCTTGGGCGGTCATGCCTGAAATTATCCTGATTGATAAAAGCGATCGCTTTCTATTTACGCCATTTCTCTATGAGCTAGTTACAGGAGAAATACAGGAATGGGAGATTGCTCCAACATTTGCCGAATTACTTGCCGATACTGGTATTCAATTTGTGCAGGGTTTAATTACTGGTATTGATCTTGAAACTAAACAAGTAGAAATTAATATTGGTCAGCCTAGTATTTTGACTTATGATCGCCTCGTATTAGCGATCGGTGGCGAAACACCGATGAACCTTGTTGCTGGGGCGGAGGAATACGCAATTCCATTCCGCAATCTCAATGACTTCTATCGCCTTAATAGTAAATTAGACCTGTTAGAAACCTCCAATCGTGACAAAATTCGCGTCTGTATCGCGGGTGGTGGCAGCAGTGGCGTAGAACTCGCCTGTAAAATTGCTGATCGCCTTAAAGATCGGGGGCGTGTTCGTTTAGTCGATCGCAATAACAAAATCTTAAGTACATCCACAGATGCAAATCGTCAAATCGCAGAACTTGCCCTCTCGCAACGTGGGGTTTGGACTGATCTCAATACGCGAGTTTCACAGGTAGAAGATGGTGAAGTTACCCTCGACTATAACGATGGTAGTGACACTTTACCCGTTGACATTGTGCTGTGGACAGTAGGTAGCACCTTCTCGAAAATGCTCCAAAATCTCCCACTTGAGCATGGTCGGCAAGGCACGATCGCCACAGAGTCAACCCTGCAAGTTAAAGGCTACGCTGATGTATTTGCGATCGGGGACTTAGCCAGTTGTTTTGACTCAAATTCGAGCCTTGTCCCTGCTACTGCACAGGTAGCTTTCCAGCAGTCTCAATATTGTGCTTGGAATATTTGGGCAAGTCTGAATCAAAAAGCATTGGTTCCCTTTAGCTATATTCCCCTCGGAGAATTTATTAGTTTAGGGATTGACGGTGCAACTGCTTCCATTTTTGGCAAGTTTAGTATTGATGGGTTACCCGCCCATGTGATGCGGCGATTAGCATATTTGCTGAGAATGCCCACCTTACAGCATCAATGGAAGATTGGCTCTCACTGGTTGTCTAAGCCTTTGATTGAGATGTTCAGAAAATCCGTAAATTAAGTTATTCTTCCCGCTAAGCGGGAAGAATAACTTAATTGATTAGCGATCGCCTACATAGAAAACCTATGAATGATTCTTCATCAAATTCCCCGCAAGCAGCATCTTGGCTTGATCGCATTGGCAACTGGAATCCCCAACTATTACGAGAGATTCGAGGCAAGCTGAAATTGCGTAATCTGATCGTAGCGATCGGATTATCGTTGCTGTTTCAAGTCTTGTTGCTTTTGTTCTATAGCCAACGCATACCTAATGAAGAGTGTTATGCCCAAATCCGTGGTTTTGGTTGTGCTGCGTCTTGGCAAGATTGGTGGCTAGAACAGTTTCGAGTGATTACGTGGACTGAGCCGTTTGTGCTATTCCTAGCTGGTGTTTATAGCCTCGTAGCTGACCTCTCTTTAGAAGACTATAAAGGCACGCTTAACTTTATTCGCATTAGCCCGCGATCGAGCATCAATATTCTCATGGGCAAGATCATGGGTGTGCCATTGCTGGCCTATATCAGCATCGGACTATCGATCCCCTATCACTTGACTGCGGCGATCAGCGCAAATGTACCGATCTCCTTTTTATGCAGTTTTTACATATTGATCATAGGGACAGCATTTTTGCTATTTAGTACCGCTTTGTTGCTTGCCCTACTAAGTGGTTGGCAAGCCAAATTTGGTGGGCAGGTATCTGCAGGAGCTTTATTATTTTCATTTATTACCTTCATCTGGATTGCCCCTGCATTCATGTGGTGGAATATTTTCACGACATGGAGTTCCTTTAGCAAAGTCCTAGTAGGTGGGAGAATTGACCCGATCCAAGCTGAATGGTGGAATTTGCCAATTACATCGAATATTTGGACTTCACATATTTTTACAATTGGTAACTTAGCAATTTTGAGCTTTGCCATTTGGCGAATTTTAGAACGCCGCTTTCACAATCCCAATAGCACCTTGGTCAGCAAAGCCCAAAGTTATGTCGCCACTACCTATCTAGAAATTTTAATGCTCGGCTTTTGTGTGCAGACAGATTTTGCAGGTAAAGGCTTTTATGGAGAATTTCAGTTCATCCTGTTACTGTTTATTTACATTCCCAATTGTTTTTTGCTGTTTATGACGATTACGGCTTTAACTCCACACAGGCAAGCTGTCTTAGACTGGGTAAGATTTGGAGCTTTATCGACTACAGAGGAGCATCCCACTGGATTTGGCTACATTCTGCGAGATTTGATTTGGTCAGACAAAAGTCCAGCACCTCTAGCGATCGCCCTCAATCTTGTATTTACGCAAGTCCCTATTTTAATCTGGGTTAACTCTTGGAATAACTCATCCCTGCAAGATAAAGCGATGGTGATATTAGCCTCTTTTACACTCACCATGTTTTTGTTTGCCCTCATTGTCCAGTTGGTCTTGTTTTTGAAAACCCGCAACCCTTCAGCTTGGATGACAGGGATTATTTCTGCGTTAATTTTTCTACCGATTTTGATTATGGCTAGTCTATCGATTAGTCCTGATCGCTATGCTGGATTATGGTTATTTTTTGGATATCCTTGGTTTGTAGTGTCAAATATCAAACTTTCCGATATTATTTTGGCATTCACTGGACAAATTTCTGTAATAATTGCGCTGACATTACAACTCATTTATCAGCTACAACGCGCTAAAATGCGAGAGACTTAGTGACACATTAGTAGACGTTTGAACACAACATGGCACAGTCAACCACTGCTAAACAGTTCGCTACCCCAACGGGTACGGTTCCCGATGTGGAGCTACAGCGAGTATTTAAAATGTTCGGGACAAATACTGTTGTCCAAGGTGTCGATCTGCAAGTCCAGCGTGGTGAGCTTTTTAGCATTTTGGGGCCGTCAGGTTGTGGCAAAACCACTTTACTAAGGCTAGTTGCAGGCTTTGAAGAGCCATCAGCAGGTGAAGTGCTGATTCAAGGCAACCCTATGACCTATATTCCCGCTTATCAGCGACCCGTGAATACGGTTTTCCAAAGCTATGCTCTTTTTGGGCATATGACTATTTTTGATAATGTTGCCTTTGGCTTGTCAGTCAAAGGTGTGCCTAAGCCCGAAATTCAACAAAGAGCTAAGGATGCACTCAAGCAAGTCCGACTTGATCACATAAGCGATCGCTATCCTAGTCAAATATCAGGTGGTCAACAGCAACGGGTAGCCCTTGCTCGCGCCCTCGTCAATCGCCCCAAAGTAATTTTGTTAGATGAACCATTAGCGGCGCTTGATTTTAAACTCCGTAAAGAACTGCAAGTAGAATTGTCCAACTTGCAATATGAGTTGGGTATTTCCTTCATTATGGTTACCCACGATCAAAGTGAGGCTTTAGCAATTTCCTCACG
>JBJTVM010000419.1:0-9124 GCA_046081205.1 Pseudanabaena sp.
GTTTATGGCACAGTATTTAGAATAACAAATTTTGAAAGTGCCGCGAAGCGGCACTTTCAAAATTTTCAGTGGTTTTTAAGCCACGACTTTGCGCTGTAACATATATCTACAACAGTGTGATGCGGCGCGAAGCGCCGCATCACACTGTTACGGGTTTTATGTCCTAACAAGAGGTGAATCAGTTTCATGAATCGAGAAGAAATCCGATCGCTAGAAATTACAAATTACCCTGTAGCAGGCGTTGACGAAGTTGGGCGGGGTTGTCTATTTGGTGAAGTTGTAGCGGCGGCGGTGATTTTGCCCATTGATAAATTGGCTTATCTAGAAGAACTTGGCGTAACCGATAGCAAAAAGCTGTCAACTCAGCGCCGCGAAAAGCTAGATCTGCTCATTCATGAAGTGGCGATCGCCTGTGCAATTGGCACAGCATCGGTTGAAGAAATTGATCAAATGAATATTCTCGCAGCAAGTTTACTGGCGATGGAAAGGGCGATCGCCCAGCTAAATCCACAGCCCAAGCATTGCCTGATCGATGGCAATCAACTTTTACGGTTTAAGCTTATTAGCCCGATACCACAAACTACAGTAGTTAAAGGTGATTCTCTGTCAATATCAATTGCGGCGGCAAGTATTATCGCGAAAGTATGGCGCGATCGCCGCATGGTCGAACTCGCAGAAGTTTATACAGGTTATGACATTGCTACAAATAAGGGTTATGGTACGCTTAAACATAGAAACTCAATCTCCAAATTGGGCTACAGCGATTTACATCGGCAAACTTTTAAAGTTAAATTTCGAGATTAGGACTTAGGGACTTGTAGTAAATGGCATAACTATTAACAACAAGCTCAAGGATGTTTAAATGTGGTGAAGCAAGATGAAATATGTAGTATATCGCTATGCTATCTCAGTAGGTCTTTTGAGCTTTTATCGCACTTCTCGCGCATACCGAGTCTCCAATCAAATTGAAGCTGTATTTAAAGGTATACCATATTCATTATTATCAATAATTTTAGGCTGGTGGGGAATACCTTGGGGGCCTATTTGGACAATTCAATCTGTCTTTATTAATTTTAGTGGTGGCTCATCTATTATTGATCAAAATATAGATAAAAACCAATCTTCCTCTAAAGTAAAAACAGAAGACTCACTTATTTATCCAAATATGAAACAAATAAAAGAGTCAATAAAAGCTTTGTACAAACATCTATCTCCTGAAAGTGTTAGATCATTTTCCAGTAGTATTTCTCCTAGGCAAATATCGGTCACTCCTAAAGACGATTCTATTATTGCTACTCATCAACTTGCAAGCTTAATTGTTCGTCATTTTATGCTTCCAGATGGGTCGATTCTAGTTAATTTCCGAAAGAAATTAGAATCTGCGGGACTTGTGGAACTGACATCAGAAAATGAATACTTAGTAGAGATAAATGCACAATATAAAGATCGATATCGGGATATTTTAGCTATTCTAGCCCATGAAATTACTCATGTTTTTCTATATCGAGCAGAACTATTTTTCCCAAATCAATATGACAATGAAATTCTTACGGATACTACCTCTGTTTATTTAGGCGTTGGATGGCTCGGCTTAAATGCTTTTCGACTTACAGAAACTAGAGAAAGTGATAACTCTGGAAATGAATATGTGCGATATCAAGAGCAAAGGTTGGGATATCTCACACCCGAAGAGTTTGGCTATGTACTTGGGAAAAGGTCAATTATATTTAAAGAGAAGGTAAATAGTTATATTAAAGGTTCTGCTGCTAAATATGCTTTTCAAAGAGGTTTACAAAGAGCAAAGATGGAGTATCAATGCGCTCCCCTAAAAAGCTGTGGTTTGTTCAAGCGTATTCTTTATCAGTATCATCAAAAACGTTTTATCGCGATGGTTGATGCAGGTAACTTAAAAGGAACTACACGTTCATTTGATGGGTATCAGTTTGAAATTTCCGAAGAAATAAAAGTTATATTTGAGTGCCCTGTATGTAGTCAAAAGTTACGCCTTCCTATTAAGAAAAATATTGTTGCTCAATGTAACACTTGTAAAACAAGTTTGAATTGTATAACTTAAGGATTAGCTGAAAAGAGACAAATTATGCGTTTAATACATACATCTGATTGGCATTTGGGAAGAAAGTTAAAAGGAGTCGATCGCACACCTGAAATTGCCTTAGCTCTAGATGAAATTCTGCAATATGCAAAAGAATATGAAGTGGATGCTGTTTTAGTATCAGGTGATATTTTTGATGTGCCAAATCCCAGTACTGAAGCCGAGCGCGTTGCCTATGATTTTTTCTATAAGCTCAATCAGTTAAGTATTCCTTCAGTTGCGATCGCCGGAAATCATGACTCTGCAAATCGCATTGATAGCCTTGCCGATTTGCTATCCTTAGCAGGGGTGAGAGCTTTGGGTCGTCCTAGAATTGCCGAGGAGGGTGGCGTGGTTAACCTAGAAACGGCAAGCGGTAAACTTAGCATTGGTGCAATGCCCTTCGCATCGGAACGCAAGTTATTAGCTGCTGAGGATGTCTGGGATAAGGATGCTTTGGAGCAGCGAAATGATTATAAAACTACAGTTACCTACGTTCTCCAGAATCTCGCTAGTGCCTTTAAAACCGATGCAGTGAATGTGATGATGGCGCATATGACCGTCGAGGGAGCAAAGTTTACAGGTTCTGAGGCAGCTTTTTATAGTGGTGCTATGTATAGTCTTTCGGGCCAATCGATTCCTTCGGAATGCCAGTACGTGGGCTTAGGACATATCCATCGACCACAGCAAATTGCCAATGCTGCACCGACATATTATGCTGGCTCTCTAATTCAAGTGGATTTTGGCGAAGTGGGCGAAGAAAAAGGATTTAACTTAATTGAAGTGGAAACTGGGCGACCCGCAAAAGTACAGTTTCAGCCACTTACTTGTCATAAACCTCTTAAGCGAGTGGAATGTCATTTGGAGCAATTAGATGAGCATCTAGAAGCCCATCGTGATTATGCAGGCTATTTGAAATTTGCGATCGCTGTGGATACGCCGCCCATCGGACTTGCGGATCGGGTGCGAAAAGTTTGTCCACAAGCAGTCATGGTCGAGCCGAAGTTAATCATCAATGAATCGGCACAGGTTCCTGAACCAAAGGATTACAACCGCTTCGATCCGATCGCGGAGTTTCAAAAGTTTTATCGCGATCGGGAAAAGAACTTATCTCATGAAGTAATTACCGCTTTTAAAGAGTTGTATATGGAATTTAGCGAAGTCCCCAATTAAAAATAACGACTAATTGATTATTGCTATTCTACATGGAGTTTCTTGATGCGTCCTCTTCGTTAATTGTCGAAGAATTTACTATTTCTAGGTACGGATAGATGATATTAGATAACGAAAACCAGAATCTAAAAGTCCATGAGTGGATTAAGCAGTATACAGAAGTAGGCACGATTGATATCGTTACAGGCTATTTCACGGTTGGAGCTTTAGCTTATCTTTCGCAGCAGGTTAATCAAAAAATTACGAAGTTTCGGCTAGTACTGGGAGATATCGTTAACTTTGATCAAGTCGATGATCGTCCCTTAGAGTTACTAAATGAGAACATTACGATTGAGGCAGCACTGAATCTTAGTCGTCTGGCTCAGGAAGCGGTTGACTTTTTAAAGCAGGACAAGGTTAGAGCAAAAACTTTAGAACCAAATTTTTGTCATGCTAAGTGTTACTTGTTTGAGCCATCAAAAAAAGACGATCGCAACAAATACTTTATTTCAGGTAGCTCTAATCTAACTGAAGCAGGGATTGGCTTAAAGCATACTAATAATCTGGAACTGAATATTGCTGAGACGGGAAACAATAGCCAATATAAAGAGCTAGTTGAATGGTTTGAGACTCTCTGGCATAAGCCCCAAGCTCATAAAGAGAAGACGCTTGTGGCTAAGGATGGCACGAGTAAAAAGGTTGATTTTAAGCAATATCTGATAGAGGCGATCGCGAAAATATTTATCGAATATTCGCCACGGGATATTTACTACAAGATTTTATTTGAGCTATTTGGCAATCAAATCTTAGAAATTGAGAACGATCCAGAGTTTAATCGTCAAGTTGGCAGATTGGAAAATACGGCTGTTTTTAATGCTTTGTATGATTTTCAGAAAAAAGGGGTCTTGAGTTTAATAAGGATGCTTCAGAAATATGATGGGGCAATCTTAGCGGATGCGGTGGGTTTGGGTAAAACTTGGAGCGCTTTGACAGTAATGAAGTTTTTCCAGATGCAGGGACGCGAAGTGATCTTGCTGTGCCCTAAAAAACTAGAGGATAACTGGAGACGCTATAAAGAGGATCAAGAATCTAAGTTTGAACCCGACAAGCTTAAGTTTTTTATGCGCTTTCATACGGATATGAGTAGCTCTCGCTTAGAGTCCTATAGCGATCGCGCTGATAAGTTCTTTCGTGACGATAAGCCTAAGCTGATTGTGATTGACGAAAGCCATAACTTGCGGAATGACAAGGCAAATCGTTATAAGTTTCTGGTTGAGCAGATTTTGCAGAAAAACCAAGATGTCAAAGTTTTGTTGATATCGGCAACACCGATCAATAATTCTCTGAATGATGCTAGAAATCAGTTTAAGTTGATGGTGCAGGGGAATGTGCATGGCTATGACGCAAAATTGGGTGTTAGAAATATTGATTATTCTTTTAAACAAGCCCAGACAATGTTTAATGAATGGCGTAAAGATGACAATCCCAAAATCGGAGACTTTATTAAAAAACTCTCAGGTAATGATTTCTTTAGATTGACGGATTCTTTGCTCGTGGCACGAACTCGCAAAATGGTTGAGAGTCAGGAGACTGATTTAATATTTCCTTTTAAAAATAAGCCCGTAAACTTGTTTGTAACACCACATCAGCTTGGCAATTTTGAAAGTTTTGAGGAGTTGTTTGAGCATTTCCCCCCGATGCTGTCAGGCTATCAACCAGCATTTTATTTAGATGATGATTCAGGTGTAAAAAAAGATGTATTAAAGGATGAAAAATTGCGCGATCGCTTTCTAGTCAAGATGATTTATATCCTGATGGTGAAGCGGTTAGAGTCTTCTTGGTTCTCGTTTTGTTCAACGGTTGAGAAGATTAAGGATCATCATCAAAATGCTTTAGATAAGATTAAGGCTTATCAAGCAAATAAGGCGAAACCCATTACCCTAGAAAATGATGCGGGAACCTTGGATGATGATCAAAATGACGATGAGTTTACAGAAGCGGTTGAGCAGTACACGCTAGGTAAAAAACGCCCAATTAGTATTGCAGAAATAGATCGAGTTGGTAACTTAGATAAGTTTAAAGAGGATTTGAAACAAGATTTAGATGCTCTAGATAAGCTTTCGGTCAACTTACAAAAGTTTGCTGTAAAACTTGACAAAGAAATTGCTCCAACTACCAAGAAGTCAGTGCGGCTAAAATCCTGTGATGACAAGTTGCAATCTCTAATTGCTGAGATTGTTAAAAAACGCAAATCAGGCATAAATAACCATAATCCTAAGGTAGTGATTTTTACGGTCTATCGAGATACGGCGGTATACCTGTTTGAGCAGCTACGGGCTAGAGGTTTTGACAAGATCGCGATCGCCTCTGGTACAGGTTCATACTCAGAAGATAGTGATTGCTCTCAAAAAATGGAGCTTATACTTGAAAGATTTGCGCCTTACACAAAGTTATTTTGTGAAAAGGAATGGGCTTTTGATACTGAGAAACAAGGCTTAGAAGCTTTTGCAGATTGGCAAGAATGGGTTAAAGAGAATCACCCTGATACATACCAAAAGTTAACTAAGCCTATTGACATCTTGATTGCCACCGATGCTCTCAGTGAGGGACAAAACTTACAGGATGCAGATATGGTAATTAATTACGATATCCATTGGAATCCTGTGCGGATTATTCAACGGATGGGACGGATCGATCGCTTAGGCAGTCCGAACCGAGAAATCTTCGGAACTAACTTCTGGCCATCGGATAATATTAATTCCTATCTCAATCTGCAAGGACGGATCGAGCAACGGATGGCGGCGATGAAGTTGGCTGGGTCAGAGGTCGATCCTCAGTTCTCGGATAGCTTTGCAAAGATGGCTCATGATGAAGATTTTGACCGTAAGATGAATGATCGCATGATGGAACAAATGCTGATCACTTGGGATGACATTGAGGTAAGCGATCAAGGCTTAGGCTTTGATAGTTTATCTTTAGAGCGTTATCGACAGGATTTACTTGCTGAGTTTAATCGTGACAAGGATAAATATCGCCAAATGCCCAAGGGTGTCTATTCGGGATTTGTGGGAGATGCTGATAGCAGCAATGGCATTGTAGCTTTACTGGGTTATCCTGCGAAGCCATCGAAGAAACTCGATCATCAATATCAGGTGTTTGATTTGATTTATATCGATAAGTCAGGCAAGTTAGTTTTAAACAATCAAAAGGAAGTCTTAGATTTTCTGACTGTAAATAAAGATAAAGATCGATTTGTACCTCCTGCTGTGGATCGAGGGGATCAAGAGGCGATCGCTGAGTTAGTAAATGCACTTAAGTCTTGGCTCAGGAGTCAAGCGGTGCAAACTGAGGTGATGGAGGATGGAACGACTAAGGAGACGATGGGAAAGGCGGCAAGGGATTTAATCGGCAAAATTAAAAAGGGTAATCAGATGGCATTCGATTTTATCAAGCAAGATGGTGACGTGGAGCAGAAGTTTCAGGTTGATAAGTTTGATTTAGTGGCTTGGCTGTTAGTAAGTAAATGTTTGAACACGGATTAAGGGGATTACGCTGATTTCACGGATTTTTTTTGTAGAATAAATCAAAATCTGCGAAATCCTTTAATCCGCTTAGCCCGCGATTCAGGCATTGTTTTGAATAGGAGACAAAAATTATAGAAAGCTTTAATCTGACTGAACACGCTCGTTATCAAATTCAAAAGCGCAAAATATTAGAATCGTGGGTAGAACAGATTTTTTGATAGGAGAGTAAAATGAAACTGATTGTACATAAAGAAGATGATGCATTGTATTTGAGCTTAGATGATTCAGATGTGATTGAGTCTGAAGAGGTGAGTGATGGCATTATTTTGGATTACAACGCAGAGGGAAAAATTATTGGGATTGAGATGCTGTATATCAGTAAGCGTAGTCCTAATTCTTTGCAGAAAATTTTATTGGAAACGAGTGTTTAAAATAAAAAATTAATTAAAAAAGTTAATTAAATTGAGTAAATAGGTATGACCATTGCCGTTACAGAAAATATCCGATCGCTTCATGATGTGGAGACAAAGTTAGGGTTGCGCCGATCGCAAGATCCAGATTTCTTTATGGAATGGCAAGGTGAGTTTGCGGAATTAGTTGATATTGAAAAATTAACGTTAGATAGGATTAAGCAGTCATACTTATATCATGTGAATGAAGGCTTTTTGTCTGAGGGATCAGTAAATTTGTTAATGGTTTCACCGTTGCTGTTTTTGGCGGGTTTTCTGGAGTCTCCTTTTAGTTTGCGAAGTGAGGAGTCAGTGGAGATTAGCGATCGCACTGATAGTGTTACTTATCACGGCAGAATTGATGCTTTAGTTTTGAATAACAACTTATGGATAGTTTTAATTGAAGCAAAGCGTTCTAGTTTTTCGTTTTTAGTGGCAGTACCACAGGCTCTTGCTTACATGATGGCAAGTCCAAATGGTGATAAGCCAACCTATGCACTTGTTACAAATGGTGATCATTTTATGTTTGTTAAGTTGCAAGATTCGCAATACGATCTTTCGGATGATTTTTCACTGTTTAAGCGATCGCATAATGAGCTTTATGCCGTGCTTCAAATTCTAAAATCTTTTGCTAACATCTTGTAAGAATCTGTAAATAATGAATTTAACCATCTTCAACCAATTAGATTTTCTGTCAGCCTTAAAAAAATTCTTTATTGAGGATTTGAAAGTACGTGTAAATGTAGTGACGGATGCGCCGATCGCTACTAAGGATATTCTCACGAATACTTATAAAAAGTCTTTTGATGACTTAATTGAAGAACCAGATAAAGATAAAGGTAAAGGTATTTATTTTTTAGGCATGGTTGATGATGCCGCGTTTCGGGGTGGCAAGAGTTTAGATATTTCGCAAATCAAATCTGATTATGATGGGATTTTGATTTTTGGGGTAACTTTGAAGGGGCGTGAGGGCGGTTTGTTGCCAACGCGATCGCAGTTAGCGGAAATATCTTGTGCTTTTAATCGAGAATTTTGCTATACGCCTGTGGTGGTGGTGTTTAAGTATGCAGATGCTGACAAAACATATCTGGCGTTTGCGAATACGGAGAGGTTGAAATATAAGGATAATCGTGAGGGTGAGAAAGCGGGGAAGGTGACACTGCTAAGGGATATTGATATCAGGCAGCCACATTCGGGACATGAGAGGATTTTGGCGAATTTAGCAATATCGACTACGGGTAAAAATAAGGTTGATTCGTTTGCCAGTCTTTATAAATATTGGCAAGAAGTCCTTAGCGTCAGTTTGCTGAATAAGGATTTTTATAAAGATCTCTCTAACTGGTATTTTTGGGCAGTTGGACGTGTTGCATTTCCCTCAGAACCTACATTAATTGAAGCTCAAGCTAAAAAGGTTAGTCTTGAGGATTTGCAAAAAGAACACAAGTCTAAGAATGTGATCCGTTTGCTGACGCGATTGCTTTTTGTTTGGTTTATTAAAGAGAAAGGGTTAATTCCTCCAGAGCTTTTTGAACTTGATGATTTGCAAGGGGATATTCTCAAAAATATCTCTCCCTATAACGATTTAGGACTGTTTAAGCAGTTAAATCAAGAAAGTATCTATTACAAAGCTATTCTGCAAAATCTCTTTTTTGCAACGCTAAACTGTCCAATTAAGCCAATGGAAAGCCATGATAATCGTGTAAGAGGCTTTCGGAAGATGGATAACTATGGACAGCACCGAGATGCTAACTTTTTGATGCGCTATGAAAAGCATTTTCAAAATCCAGATCGATTTGTGGAGATGGTGAATGGTGTTGTTCCTTTCTTGAATGGTGGGCTTTTTGAATGTTTGGACGATAAGTTAAATAAGGTTTATATTGACGGATTCTCAGATAATTTGCCTAAAA
>JBJTVM010000420.1:0-9894 GCA_046081205.1 Pseudanabaena sp.
CCAAGATAGATTTGCGGTGCGAAGTGTCGCAACTCTATCTTGGGTTTTGTCTTAGATGGCTACAGGTATAAATGGGGGATTAAAGAGGGTAAAAGTAGAAATTTACGCCCCTTTGCAGACTTCTCAAATACGCTTTTACCATTGCGATCAGCTTTTGAGGCGATCACAAACGACGGTTTTTTTTAATTAACTTACGGAGTTCTAACGCTTCTTGATATTCAGGCTGATCTTGTAGTACTTGCTCAACGACAGATAGAGATTCTCTGTAACGCTTAGCACGGTAAAGGGTTGCAGCTAATGCATATTGAGTATCAATTTTAGCAATGCCACCCCATAAGATATTGGCTTTTAGAGAACGGGAATAGGCATTGATAGCTTCCGCATCATTATTTTGGTTGTAGAAAATTACGCCGCGATTGTGCCAGACTTCCGAAAATCCCCCAGACAAATCGATCGCCTTCTGATAGGCTTGTAGGGCTTCTTCACTACGGTTTACTTTTTTAAGCACATTGCCTTTTTTATACCAAGAGGGATAGTCATCAGGCTCAATGGCAATTACCCGATCATAAGCCAATATTGCTTCTGGATAGCGCCCCAAAGCTGTAAGTGCATCCGCTTTTCCATACCAAGCGTTAGTATAGTTTGGATCTTGTGCGATCAAGTCTTCAAAAACAATTAATGCTTTTTGGTTTTCGCCTTGATCAAGGAGTCGAATGCCGTCAATATAGGTCTCATAAAGTTTTTCACTGTTATTGTCATCAAAGAAGCGAATCTGAGGATTCTCACGGCGGATTTTTTGACCACGTTCAAAAGATTGAATCGTATCTTTATAGCTGCCTAGTCTTGATTTAGCATCCGCTTCGCCATAGTAAATTACATAGTCTTGGAGGCTGAGTAAGCCTTTAGACGTGATGTAAGGAGTATTCGGCGAAAGTAAAACAGCGCGGCGGTAAGATGCGCGTGCTTCATCGTAGCGTTCTAGTCGGAACAAGGCTAGACCTCTAAAAAACCAAACAAAGCTATAATTTGGTTTAATTTTTATAGATTTGTCTAAAGAATCGAGAGCTTCTTCATATCGTTTAAGATCAACTAATGCTGTACCGCGATTAAACCACCATAGATAGTAGTCTTCTGCTTGTACTTTTGGCTCGACGCGATCAACAAAAGTTGCTCCAGGACTAATTTGTAGAGCATTGTCATAGGAAGCGATCGCTTGCTCATATTTCTTGAGCCCAGCCAATGCCAAACCATGATTGTTCCATAGTTCTGGATCTTTGAGTCCGCGTTCATCCTGTAGTGCAATTTCCAAACAGTTGAGAGCTTCTTGAAAACGGCTTTGCTTCAGAAAAATATTGCCAAGTAGTTTGTAATTGCCAGGATGATTAGGCGTTGAACCAATATCACAAGCTGGCTTTTGACTTTGACTATAAGCAGATTGATTGGCGGATATCCAGAAGAAATCTATTGTAAAACCTGATAAAATCAAACAATAAGTGATTAAACGCAGCAATAAAGAATGAGAAGTCATAATTTTTGATAGAAAGGCTGAGTGCTGTAGAGATTTTATCTAGCAACGCGTGGTGCTGGTGGCAAAGTAGAGTTTGAGCTTTCTGTAGGAGGTGTATATGTTTCTGTAGGAGGTGTATATATTTCTGCCGTTGGACTATATGGAGGATCTAGGTTAGTCGGAGGCTCTGCAACAGTTTGAGGTGAGGGTAAATCAGGATTAGTTAACTTTTGCTTCGTTTCTTCAACAGGTTTCTTGTCTTGCGGTAGCCAATAAGAACTTAGGGAAATTCCTTTGACATTATCGAGCACGGTTTTCCATTTTATATCTTTCGTTGTTTTTTTTGCTTTTAGGTTTAGATCGTTGCTTTTCTTGAGATCTTGCTCCCATTTAGCTAAGAGATGATCAGCCTTAGATCTCATCCGACTATCTGATGGTATAGACTTTAAAATCATCTTTGATTCGATCAAATCACCTCTAGTTTCATATTTGTTTTTGGCTAAAGTGATTAATTTATCCATGTCTTCATCAGATTTGCTCTCTTTATCAATACGAGCGATCGCTTGATCCATTGATTGATTTGCAGAACTGGTAAACTCTAAACTTCTACTGCCATCATTCGCCGCTCTAGATTGCATATAAAAATAGGCTCCGACTGCTCCACTAAAGGTAACTCCACCACCTAAGAGAATAGTAAGTAAGACTCTAGTTAAGTCTTTGATATTTGATTTGGATTGATGTTTATTAGTAACCTTTGCTTTTCTATAAATTTGAGAATTTGGAAAATTGACCTTAATTTTTTTGGTTTTATGGCTGTTATTTATTCCTGAATTTGATGATCCCAGAGAGTTAGATTCTGTAGCTAATGGAGTTTTTATTGAGGAGGAGTTTTGCGGCAAATTCGTAGGGAGAGGAGATGGTGATAAGAGAATTTCACGATGATCAGATGGAGAAGTAATCGTAGACTAAGAAGAATTAATAATTGGTTGGAGAGATTGCAGCATTTGCTCCGCGCTATTGTAGCGAAAGGCAGGTTCATCCGAGAGAGCCGTCTTGAGAATTTGCATAAATTGATCGCTGACTGAGCAAAGTTCTTGCCAATCCCATGTATTGCTTGATGTTCTTAGCGCTTCAGGGGGAAAGCCTGTGAGCAAAACTATAATGACAACTCCAATAGCATATATATCGGCTGTGGGGGTTGCTTGTTGTGTTTGCAAAACTTCTGGGGCTAGGTAAATTTGAGGATTTTGGCCGTTGGCATCTAGCAGGATAATCTGCATACGGTCGTAATCGTAGGCAACCGTGTCTAGGGAGACTGATCCATGTGCTTGCTTGCGATCATGCAATGTGAGTAGTTGAGGAAGTATTTGCCGCAAGACATCTTGTGCTTCCGCTTCAGAAAGTCCATGCCCAGATACAGGAGCAAGTAATGTGCGATAAGTTGAATATTGTGTTTGCATAACTCCATCAACTCCAATATTTAGCCCTGTTGGGATATAAACTCAAAAACTCTCGAAATTTTCTTGCTATACATATTTCAGATTTCTATGTCAAAAAAACATTAAAACGCTTTCTAGATAAGCTTTTCGGCAATAGTGTTCATTATATCGTAACGAGTCTAGTAATCATGTATAGCCGCCTTCAAAGTTAGCCCTGATTACCGATTAATTGCCGATCAATTTCTAAGCAACACCTGAATAAAACTCTCGATTTTAACTTGCGCCTCTATCTTAACAAAAGGAAATCAACAATCACATTAGCAGAATCACTGAGAAAGCTTCACCTTAATCACAAAATAGAAAGTTGCACCTTGAGTGGCTAGTTCAGTTTGCCATTTTGATGGAGGCGTACCACCAACTTTTCCAAAACTTTCAACCCAGATCGTTCCTCCCATTAGCTCAGCTAAGCGCTTACTAATCGCTAACCCCAGACCAGTACCACCATATTTGCGACTAATTGAGTTGTCAGCCTGCATAAAAGCTTGAAATAAATTGGTAATGCGATCGCCTGTAATGCCAATTCCTGTATCCGTGACTGCAACTTGAAGTTCATACTGATCTTTTTGATCTTCTGCAAATAAGTGGTGGCCACTAACTACAACTGACACCGTACCTTGGGGAGTAAATTTAATCGCATTCCCAATAATATTGATCAGAATCTGACGTAGACGAGTGATATCACCAATAACATTTGAAGGGACATCAGGATGAATCTTATATTGCAAACTAATCCCTTTATCTCTGGCCTGACCATTTAATAAATGGCAAGCTGATTGAAATAGATCTGCTAAGGCATATTCTCTCTGCTCTATTTTCAACATACCCGACTCAATTTTAGAGAAATCAAGAATATCGTTAATAATCGATAAAAGAACATCGCCACTCTCTATAATCGTCTGCACAAAGTCCTGTTGGTCTTCTGTGAGTTCAGTCGTCGAGAACAACTGTGCCATTACCAATACTCCATTCATCGGTGTGCGGATTTCATGGCTCATATTGGCAAGAAAATCACTCTTAGCCTTAGTGGCAGCCTCGGCAGCTTCCTTGGCTTGTGCTAGGGCAATTTCCGAGAGTTTACGCTCCGTGATATTTCGAGAGATTTGAATAACCGTATCTTCAGATAAAGGAGAAATATTTGAAGCAAACCATACTTCCTTGCCATCAATCTCTAGCTTATAATCGCAGCCAATAACTTGTTTAGTGATTAAAGACTTTTGAATAGTCTGTAAAATAATAGTTGCAGCTTCTTCTGGCAGTTCTTCATAAATAGACTTGCTGAGAACTTCCTCACGAGTTCCTTTTAAGTTTACATTTTGGGTTTTGGCTATTTTGAGACAACGTCCTTCTTGATTTCGAACTATCACCACGTCAGTCATAGCGCCAAGGAGGATACTCTGTTCGATATATTCAGCTTGAATCTGTTCGATATATTCAGCTTGAAGTTGAGCTTGACTATCTCTCAAGACCAGATTAGCTTGTTGTTCGCTAGGCACTCTAGTACTAGAAGTATTTTGTAAATCATCTTGATTAACTTCAGAGACTTCAGATAAGCTTAAATGCGATTGGTTAATCCATCGCAGCATCAAGGCTCCCAAGCCCATTGTTACAATTAGGGGTAACCCAAACAGCAGGATTCTTGAATTAGGGCTAAATAGAACCTCTGGTATTGCTTCGCCGAAATGACAGCGGTAAGTTACGTAGTCTACCAGTATCGACGTTACGACAAGCTGTAGCACAAACGGTATTAGCAACAGCCAATAAATAGATATGTTGCGTTTTTTGAAGAATTTACGAAAGCCGTGAGAAGACATTTAGATTTGTGCTAAGGGTTTCCCTTACCTTTTATTATGGCAGGGCATTGCATTTTTATCAAAACAGATGATTAGGCTGGACGTACAAACCATAAACTACGTTTGCCGTCATGGGAAATACAATCTAGGATTAGGTCTTTGATCCTAATCGGCAAGCGTCCACTCCTACGCGATCGCCTTAAACTACTGGGAGAACATTCCAAAATCTTGGCAATCTCTGAGGTTGTCCAGAGTCTAGTAAACAAGTCATCTGGGAAAGAAGACATACTTTGGGCTAGCTCTTTCCAAGCCTGAACGTAAATTTCTGTTGCATCTGTATGCTGGATTATGGTTTCGTTGTCATTGCTATTGTCTATCTCTACTAGGGCTGGTGGTCTTGGATCTAATTCGCCAAAAATGTCAGTGTCAATATAAACTTGAACATTAAAGATGTCATCCCAACTTTTGAGAAAATCTTCCTCCTCCTGTTCTTCTACTGCTAAATTATTTGCAGCACTTTCCAGAGAGTGCTCTTTTAAGGACGGTTGATCACTAACTCTTTTGACTGTAGCGATCAAATTTTCTAGGGATGTGATTATATGATTTTGGTTATGGTTTTTATAGAGACTAATTATCTCTTGGATCGACAGAGCAAGCTCTTTTGGTACGGCTAGCGTCTCTATGTCTGGTTGCTGTGTTGGCTGTAAGGAATTGACCACAGGAAAGACCCAACTAAAATTGTTGTGGAACTATAAAAGAATTCAAACAAATCCACGGTTTTAAAAGTATAACGCTAGTCTCTATGTAGACAACAACTATTCACTGACTTGTCGATCAGCAAAAGTACGTATGTTTGCCAATACCATTTCTATTTCGCAAAAAAATGCTATTAAATTTCCGATAATCTATTCTGATAGTTTTCTAAATCATGACACTGGTATTTATCATCCTGAAAAAGCGGGTCGGCTTACAGCCATAGTCGAGGCTCTTAAAAATTCAGCGATCGCCTCACAATTGGCTTGGCAAGAACCGACTTCGATTAATTCTCGATACAAATCAGGAATGGACATCCTCCAAGAAGTTGGTCGCTTTCATACATCGGAATATATCAGTGCTTTGCAGCAACTTACTGATCGCGGTGGCGGCTATATCGATGGAGACACGATCGCCTCACCTCAAACCTATGAAGTAGCTCTGTTAGCGGTTAGTGCATGGCTAGATGGTGTTGATCTTGTCCTTGAGTCTGGTCGTTCTGCCTTTGTGTTAGCCCGTCCCCCCGGACATCATGCCCGAGCTCATTCAGGCATGGGTTTCTGCATTTTTGGTAATGCGGCGATCGCGGCGATGTCAGCTTGCGATCGCTTAAGTTTAGATCGTGTGGCTATTCTTGATTGGGATGTGCATCATGGCAATGGTACACAGGAGGCGGTTTGGGATCGTCCTGATATTGCCTATGTGTCTACTCACCAAGCGCCATTTTATCCGATGACAGGTCGCAAGGATGAGACTGGCGCTCACGGCAATATTTTGAATATTCCCATGCGATCGGGTTCGGCAATGCCTGAATATTTACCTGTATTCGAGCAGCAGATTATGCCATTCTTACGCAACTTTAACCCTGATCTATTAATTATTAGTGCAGGTTTCGACGCTAATGCTGATGATCCTTTGGCAAGTATTTTGCTCAAGCCAGAGGATTTTGGAGTTTTTACTAAGCTTTGTTTAGAGATTACTCCTAAGATTTTATTTGGTTTAGAAGGTGGCTATGACTTTAGTAGCCTATCGCGATCGGTTATTAGCGTCATCGAGCAATGTCTATAGTGGCGGTGCTTTGCGTCGCAGCAATTCTCATTATCAAACCGATTTTGGTGTTTCCAGCGCCTTCGGCGCTGGAAACACCAAAATCGGTTTTTTGAAAGCCCGCCAACGGCGGGCTTTCAAAAAACCGATTTTTATAATGAGAATTGCTGTTTGCGTCTTGATAATTTTTAGCCTTCTTTGTTGATGAAGGGCAACAAAGCAACTACACGAGCTTGCTTAATCGCGGTGGTCAATGCCCGTTGCTGCTTTGCAGTTAAACCTGTAATACGACGAGGCAAAATCTTGCCGCGTTCGGTGATGTACTTACGCAGTAATTCGACATCTTTATAGTCGATTTTGGCATCAGGCGCGATCGGAGAGAGGCGCTTACGATAAAAAGAGGAGTTCATTGCCATGATTGGGATTACGCGGTTTTGGTGATTAGATTAATGGACTATTTGATTTCTTTGTGAACGGTATGAGCGTTGCAATGAGGGCAGAACTTTTTGAGTTCTAATCTTGCAGTGGTATTACGACGATTTTTCATGGTCGTATAACGAGAGACACCAGGCGATCGCTTATTGGCGTTGGTGCGACATTCGGTGCACTCTAGCGTAATAACGAGACGGACACCTTTGTTTTTAGCCATTTTTTTAGTTGTGAGATTACTTAAAAGTGCGATCTACAAGTATTACACAGAATTAACCTACTTCTACGTCTATAGGAAAATTATTGTCAAAAATTTGAGCGATCGTAATAACTAGATTCGTGCAAAGTTATACAGAATAAAACTTTGGGGCTTTGTAACGTCAATTTTATAGAACTAGATACAAGAGTGATGTTTATGGTAGCAACCAAAGAAGTATCTTTGCCACGCAATTGCACCTTTAGTTCAACTGATTGGCAAGCACTTGCACCCTTCTGGTATCCCGTTGCCTTCTCCCATGAAATCACAGCCGAAAAGCCCTATGGCACGCATCTCTTAGATGAGAGATTGGTGATTTACCGAGTTTCCGATGGTTCAATTATCGTTGCTAAAGATCTATGCCTGCATCGTGGTGCACCGTTAAGTTTGGGTTGGATTGAAAACGATCGCCTTGTATGTCCTTACCATGGTGTGCAATATGACTGCAATGCTAAATGTGTCTTTATTCCTGCTCAGCCTGAAGCCACAATTCCAGCAAGACTTAAACTCAAAACCTACCCAGTGATGGAGCGTTATGGACTAGTTTGGACAAGATTGATCGACAATGGTGCAGTTCCATTCCCTGAATTAGCTGAATGGGAAGATCCAGATTATATTCAGGTGTTACCCAATGCTGTGGATTTGGATGCAGCCGCAGGGCGACAGGTGGAAGGATTCTTAGATGTCAGTCACTTTGCTTTTATCCATGCTAAGTCTTTTGGGGAACAGGATAATCCCGAAGTACCAGACTACAACATCGAGCAAACAACCTCTGGATTCAAAGCCGACTATATCAGTACTGTTAGCAACTATGCTCATGGCATGAAGCATTTAGCTCCACCAGATTTTTTGTGGCGGAGATTATTTGAACTATTTATTCCCTTCACCGCCAAGTTGACTGTTTTCTTTCCGAATGGCAAGCTGCATGTCCTTAATGCCGCTTCACCGATTTCAGCAAGGAAAACGCGAGTATTTGTACCGATTTGCCGCAACTTTGATAAAGATGCACCTCTGCAAGACACCCTTGATTTTAACCATCAGGTATTTGATGAGGACAAGGCGATCGTTGAGGAGCAATGGCCAGAGGATTTGCCCATTTGTCTTGCTGACGAGGTACATATTGCAGGTGATAAAAGCTCGATCACTTTCCGTAAAAAGCTAGCCGCGATCGGCTTAGGCAAATCTTTTACTTCATAAAACGTGAGTTCGATATAGCCATTAGCGCCGCGCGAAGCGCGGCGCTAATGGCGAAAAATGGTAAGAATCGCATAGCGATTCTTACCATTTTTCGCTTTCGTCGAACTGACGTTAATTAAAGAGTGTTGCGGCGATTTGCACTGCTATTTCTCAAAGCATAAAGTTGCACCTCGAAGGAGCGCAACTTTATGCTTTTGGGTAATTTCGTAAGCTGTGGGGATTAATTCCTGCTTTGACTGCGTTTAAAAAACCGATCGCTTCCCAATAATTTTCAACTACAGTACCTTTTAATCCCAACATCTCAGGGGTAACATTTAGCCCTGTTTGATTTTCTTTAACAAAAATAGTTTGCACATGGGGCAATGGATTAAGTGCTAGTAACCCTGCACCGCCACAGGCACTGTAAGGTGTAACGATCGCATTGATGTCATCTGCCGTAATGTCATCGGGTTTAAGTAAATCGCGACTGGTAATGATTTTCGGAGCGCGACATAATCCGACTAGTACACAAGGCAGAAATGTATAGCCTAGTTCCTCAGCCGCCGCACGGGGCGAAACACTTGCATCGAGGGGTAATGGTTGCAACGCAGGGGCATGGGCGCAAGGTATGGAAAACTCGCGCACGATCGCATGGCTAATTACGGCTTCGGCTCCTGCAAGAGCATCCACTCCTTGACCTTGGCGATAATTCTGGAGTGCTTCACTATCAGGGTCATCGGGAAATCTAGCGACAACAGCGATCGCTTCTACTTGAGAAACTTTAATCAATTTCTCGGCGGCTCTAAGTAAACTATCAAGATTGGCGATCGTTCCCCATGTTGCGCCAGAGTCTCCTGATCGCAGTTCCACACCAAGACCGCGATCGGTAACTAGTACATCAGTAATATTTAAACCCAATGTCGTCTGTGCGGCGGCGATCGCTTGACGATGGCGCAATTCTAGATCTGGTTCCATACCGCGATCGAGAATTACACCTATGCGATTGGATCTGACCGCACGCAGCCCCCAGTCACCCTTTGCCATGCGATCAAGAGCATAACCCTCGGTATATAGCACATTTGGCATTGACCAATATAAACTCGCGCCGTTTAAAACATTGGGATGGGTAATTACGTTATCTGCTATTGAGGCGATCGCCCTCGCCACTGGCAAAGCATCACCTGCATAACCACCAATCGCAGCTTTAATACCCGTTGGTACTAGCAGTAAGACATTAAAAGATGGAGACAGGTATTTTGAATTCGGCGACATCTGGAATATTTAGAAATGGATATAGCGCTTTTCAAGCAAGCGAGGTATATAGGTTTGTTTCCCCGCCTTCGGCGGGGAAACAACACTAGCCTGATAAAGGCTATAACTCAGAGAGTTTTGCCAGCAACAATAACAATTACAGCCTGTTGAGGCTTTAAGTAGTAC
>JBJTVM010000421.1:0-2452 GCA_046081205.1 Pseudanabaena sp.
CGATTTAGGTTGTTTAATGAGAAGACCGAAGTTTTTTCCCACTCTTCTACTTCTCCCTCGACACACATCCATGTTGATTGACAACCATCAGAGAGCCAAGCCAATTTCCGCAAAATCAATCCGTTTAGGGAATGTTCATAATCTAATTGATCGTTTCCCGTATCGATCGCCACAAAAATCACTTCACCAAATTCCTCGGAAAGTTTCTGCGTGAGATATTCTTCACCTTCAAATACGCCACCCCCATAGCGATCGCCAAAATCACAAATCACCCAATCTGAATTGGGAATTGCTTCAGGTTGAGCAAATTTTTGGCGAACTGTGGCGAGTGGTTGTTGTGTTTTCAGAAAATAAGCATTATGTAAATAGCTCATAAAATTGTTGTCTCATAACTAGGAAGTAAGATGCAGTGGGGAGCGTCTCAATTAAGCGATAAGTATAAACACTTATAACGGAAATTCTGCATTGCAGGCTTAGTCACCATTGATGTGGAATATTATGTGGAAAATTTCTGACTAGAATCTCATTTAAGAGTGATTAGATAGAAGTTCTCTGGTAAATCCATATATCTAGGTATTACAGTAATAATCTTTTAGATAACATTCTCTCAGAACAAAAAGATACAAATATAATATCAGATTTCATCAGGATTGATGCCGAGCGATCGCAGATAAGCGGCAAGTTTTTCTTTCTCTTGACGCTCCTGTTGCGAAATTAATCTTTCTTGCTCAGCGATCGCCTCTTTGATTACTTTTTTGATTATTCAGAGATATCACCGAAGCGATCGCGATACTTTTGTAATAACGCCTCAGCTTTCGCTGCTCTTTCATCACCCGTGAGCAATAGATTGCCCGATTCGTCCCACCAACGCAACCAGTACAAACCAGCCTCCTGCTTAAGCCCGATCTCCACTCCCATCGGTGCAATATGATAATGACTGCGATCATTAGGTTGCATTTTGACATACTTACGATCAATTAGGTGATAGACCTCAATTAAAGCTTTACTAGCGTCAAAAATGACATAAAAAGGGATACCAATTGCTTGTTCGTAAACCCAGAGTTTCCCTGCTTTTTCACCTTCATGAGCAGATGTATAATCTCTCTCTTCCTTGCCACTACCAGATACAAATTCAATCGCAATTAGAGGAACGACAAATTCTTTCCACAATACATAGGAACGTCGAAACTCTCCATTTAAAAGCGGTGGCACATTAGGAACATAGAACCAATCAGGTGCTTCTGCACCTTTTTCTGGAGGCTCGGTCATTCGCCAGTAAATACCGCTATCTTGACCAATGCAATAACGTCCATCGGGGTGTAGTTTCTGTAAAATTGGTTCGATGGAACTCGTTAAAATAATGCTTTGCGGATGTTCTTGAAAATTCTTCACGAAAGTACCATCAGACTCTGGTAGTTGAGTATGATCAGGGAAATTGATTTTAGATAAGTGAACTACATTTGGATTAGCTGTTGGCACAAGCGCTTGAGTACTTTCCACTGCAATACCAAGATACACATTTAGCTTACTTTAACATAATTTGAATCCTTCCCTGAGATATGCGTCTATTAACTTACGGCTGCCAAGGTAAAAAGGATAGGTTTGAATAGTAGTTATGCGGATTTCAATCATGATTCAAGTGTATCCTATGGGATACGAAGTGGGTAGCGATCGCACTACAAAATTGGCGATCGCACTTTCAAATTAGTTTATAATCGAGTTGATGAGTACATTTTAGCTTTATAGAGGTATTTTAGATTAGGCATTGGGAAAGTTTAGATGCTATAGAGAGAGAACCTAATAAAGTGAGTGGTGCTTGGGTATTTCGGAAGACAAGAGTTCCAGTTGCGGCATTATTTGAAAATTTGCGTGATGGTGCAACGGTGGATGATTTTTTGGAGTGTTTCCCTCCTGTACAGCGATCGCAGGTTGAGGCTGTATTAAACTATGAGCTTGATATGTTAGCTATTGCGGCTTAAATTATGAGGATTCTTTTTGATCAGGGAACGCCTGTACCTTTGCGGCAATATTTGATAGAACATGTTGTGACTAGTGAACTGCTGTCATGATTTGATTAGCTTCTGGGTTTGAGCAGTTTTTAACCTCTGATACAGAAGTGGATTCTTTTGTCTACAGGATTTTAGCAATTCCTCAAATTCTTCTTCACCTTCCTTGAGATATGCGTCAATTAACTCGCGGCTACCAAGATAAAAGGCGATCGCTCCATAAACCTGTTCTAGTGAGAGTAACGGAAAGTCTTGGGCAATGCTTTCAGGTGATTTACCATTCAAAAAGGAGTAAACCACTGAATCAAGAGAAATACGGGTTCCTTCGATCCAGTATCCTCGATTGCGCTGCTCGATATATCGTTTTGCTAAGGTTGGTGGTGCGGTCATAAAGTTTTTGGCTACTCTTTATGTAACTATTTTAAGCGATCGCATGTCCGTCTAGC
>JBJTVM010000422.1:0-1370 GCA_046081205.1 Pseudanabaena sp.
GTTGATCAGAGGCTTATCAATCGGTAATATTGATGTCAAGAGCTTACTAAACAACAAAAACTAACGTATTCCCATAGTTTTAAAAGCGATCGCTACCGCAAAGGCGATCGCTTTTTATTTGCAAAATATTGGAATTATCTGCGAGATTGATAAGCTAGCGATCGCCCAAATAATCGCACCATGACAAAGGCACGAAAGATCGCAATTGCCAATCAAAAAATCTTAAAGGGCTAAGCATAATTTTTTGATTGGCAACTGCTCCAGAGTTCAAGCGATCGCTTTGGTGTAAATATTTACAGCTAAATTCAGTTTATAAGTGTCTGTGCAGTGCCGCTGCGGACGCTCCACTCGTTCCAGTCATTCCAGTCGTTTTGCTACACCGTTCGCCAGTCCAAATAGAATTATTTACTAGCGATCTCTACAGGGTTTATGGCTCACAGTTTCGCTGGGTGTGACCAGAATCTGATGTTCAACTTAATTAATGTATTACCTGCTCACAGTAGGGTTTAAATTTTAGAACAGTAATTAATGAAATTATTCTGATAATAGTTCTTGGGAATTCCGAAAACCCTTAATATAAAGGTTATAGCCAATCTACATCAAATTTTGGTCACACCCTTTTGCATGGCGAGCTGACAATGTTCAAGGTCATCAGGATGAATGATTTGAAAAATCGATAAGTTTGTTAATTCGGTTTCGCTATATCCCAAGGTACTTTTCCAAGCTTGATTAACAAATAAGATTTTGCCTTCTGGAGATATGCTCTGGATTAAATCAGTCGCATTATCAAAGAAGTCTCGAAGTTGTTCTTCACGTTCTTGGAGTGCTTGGGTACGTTCTAGTACACGCTCCTCTAGCTCATGGTTTAGACGATTGAGTTCTTCGTTGACATTTTTGCGCTGCAATTCTGCCGATGCTCTCGCGGCAAAAACCTGCAAAATACCGATCGCTTCAGCCCTTGTAGTTTCTGACATTGGCTTTGTATCTAAAATGCAAAGATTGCCAATGGATCTGCCTTGATCATCTTTTAAGGCAATTCCTAAGTAGCTTTCAGCTTGCATGGTTACAAGGTCAAGATCTTCGGCAAAGACTGTTTGGACAGATTCCTCGCAATGATACTGCACATGTTGCATACAAAGTTCGCAGGGAGTTTTGGCGGATAGATAGGAAATAGATGGTTGTAAGCTCCCATTTGCCCAGAACCCCAACGAAACCAATTGCTCATCCACCACTTCGGTCACGAGAGCATAGGCGACATCTAGAGCCTCAGCAATGTGACGCACCAATTCCACAAAAAAGTCCGATCCCGTAACGGCGGCGGTTCCTGTTACACCCATTCCTGGGTGGAAATCCAGTCCGCTGAATGCCGC
>JBJTVM010000423.1:0-2312 GCA_046081205.1 Pseudanabaena sp.
CAATGACTTTATTTGGTCTTTCATTAGGATTTGCTTTATTAAAAGTTCAAGGTGAATAGTAAATAATTTAATAATAATATAAAAAATATTATTATTAAATTATTAAATACTAAAAACTAAAAACGGGACTGACGAGACTCGAACTCGCAACTTCCGCCGTGACAGGGCGGTGCTCTAACCAATTGAACTACGAACCCAAAATTTTGTACTTAAAGTTATTTCTCGAATTGCTTTCAACTAACTGGCTTACAGCTCGTTTTTTGCGTTTCTTTATTTAAGCGCTCCTTATTATGTAGATTTAAAAGACGTTTGTCAATACTCTAAGCATATTTTTTTAAATTTTTTTGATAAAGCTCTAAAACCCATTCTATATAGTCTTTTAGTGATTATTACGCCATAATTACAAGGGGGAGCAGGGGGTAAAAACTTTTCAAACATGCTCGAAGAGTGAGCCCACTTGGGCTCACTCTTACAACCCTCCAAATCTTGCAACTCAACAAAATAAAGACGGTGGTGCTTCGCGTCGCCATTTTTATTTTGGTGAGTTGTATATGACGAATGAGTCTAAGTACCTCAAAACATCGTAAAAAGGCTGAAAAAGTCATTGCAATTACGCCCGTCCATGATATCCTTTCACCCATTATTTGCCAGCTAAATTTGTCTATATAGCAGTTTTTATTTTGCCGTAAGCAAAATGAAAACTGCAAAACCTGTAGTCGTCTTTTGGATTTGCAAATTTGTTATGCAAATGAGTAAGCCCTCCTTTGCATAACGCAATCGGATTTAATTGGTGTAGAGGTTTCCCATGAATTGCTTTAAGAGCGCAAACATCAAAGGTGTAAAGATGGCGATCGCGGCAACTCTTTTGATGCAGATCGCCAGTATTGCTCTGCCAACAACATGGCGATCTGTTGTGCCAGCCGCGATCGCCTTGCCAGGACAGACACCCGATCAAGTCATTGACTGGATTAGAACAAATCCAGTATTACGTCCATCGGCTGGCGAACGTCTACTCGTCCGCAAAAGTGACACCCCATCCAGACGATTTCAATTTCAAGCTAGTGTCGTGCCGCCAGGAAATGCCTCTATCCAGAAGAGTGATGCAAACCTGATTAGAAGTGAGCAGATTAGATTCTTTGACATCATCAATGGTGTCACGGGCTCTCGACTAGAAGAGACACTGCGTTCTATTTATGGGCCAGAGATTATGCGTGATTATGCAACGGCTAAAAGGGTTTATGCATATCCAACGGCAGCTATGGTGCAGCGATCGCAAGCTAAAAACGCCTCACCAATCTTAAGGGCTTTACAAGGAGAATTGCGTCAAGGCAAAAAGTACGGCTATTGGATTGAGCTGTTGCAAAATGATAGAGGTAGCGCTAATTCTGGACAGATCACGATCTTTGAATTAGACAATCTGCCTAAACTTGAAGAAGAGTTAAGCGCCCGTGAAAAGCGCTAGAGCTGTAATTGGGAATTAATCTGTGCCTCCCCATGTCCAAAAGGGATTACCGTTTTTCACTCCCTTCTTTAAGATCACAGGTGTTAACCCATTCGCATCACGCATCCCCGTCATATCCAAAATCAAGTAAGCCATGTTATTCACAAACCGCATTCGCAAATATGAATGCCCACTAAACGGCTCATCATTATACTTTGCGATACCTGCTGTCCCCTTGCAGTTGCGATACTTGGTCTGCAAATTCGCCACCCAAGTCACACTAAACTCATCACTTTTCTCAATCCGAAATTCCCTTGCAAACCAACCAAGTGACGCTGAGCCATTGATAGTATAACCACCCTCAGTATAGGGGCGAGGTGTTTGAGTAAGACTCACCTCCGTAGGACAAAGCGGAAAAGTCCCACCCGAATCCCTAGGATACACACTCAGCTTGAGATTATTCGGTGTGGCAAAACTGGGATTTGTGAGTAAGGACAGTTGCGCGATCACTGCACCTCCAACACCCAAACATACTTGCTTAAAAATTTGACTAAAAGCCTTAACCCTAAAGTTTTTCATAATTTCTTACCGCTATAGTAACTCTAAAAAAAATAGAAGGCAAAAGAGCATATGTAGTTCCCTCTTATCGCCCATAATATCGCCCATAATATAGATTAGAGCTAAAAAAATCTTTAATACCTCAGTCGAAAAAGAAGTCGTCTTTGCTCTGCCCTTTCTGGGGTATAGTACTGAGCAAATTGAGCAAGCCACCGCCGAAAGCTTACAACTCATGCAACTGTATGCCCAACGCCATGCCCATCCATTATCTTTGTCCAAGGGAGAACGGGGTCGGATTGTGATCGCCGCATTA
>JBJTVM010000424.1:0-3025 GCA_046081205.1 Pseudanabaena sp.
CTTGTGGTTTTTTTGGGGCGATGGGAGGAACTCAATCAAGGAGGTGGTGGCGGTTCTCTCCCCCACTTCTTGGGTTTATAGCAAAAATTAGAAGGGAGGATAGCTGTCGCACTTCTGCTGGTTATGTTTGTAAACAATTCGTTACAATATTAATTAGAAAGCTACCACCTCTGAGAATTATGTATTTAACATGGCTAGACAGTAATTCATGGCTGATCGAGATTGCAGGTAAACGCATTTTGCTCGATCCTTGGTTGGTTGATCCGTTGATGTTTGGTAATTCGGCTTGGTTTTTTAAATCTGAGCGCCTTACTCCGAGAGAGATTCCCCAAAATATTGATTTAATTCTGCTGTCACAGGGGCTACCAGATCACGCCCATCCCCCTACTCTTAAGAAACTCGATCGCCAAATTCCTGTAATTGGCTCTCCAAGTGCTGCCAAATTGGTCAGGGAACTTGGCTATACCCAAGTTACAGCTCTTGCCCACGGTGAAGTATTTAGTATTCCTAACCTATTAGAAATTAGAGCCGTGCCAGGTTCACCCACTGGGCCAACTACTCTTGAAAATGGATATATTCTGAAAGATTTGTTGGAAGGAACTTCTATTTATTACGAACCTCATGGCTACCATGCAGCCGCAATTCAAGAGTTTGCGCCTGTGGACGTGGTGATTACGCCCACGATTGATTTGAAATTGCCTCTAGTTGGTACTGTAATTAAAGGTCAGCAAGGGGCTGTGCAGGTAGCAAAGTGGCTTAAGCCTCAAGTAATGTTGCCAACCGCCGCAGGTGGTGATTTGACCTATAGCGGGGTCTTGTTAAATATCTTGAAGGCTGAAGGATCGATGGATTCTCTGCGATCACTATTCACAGAAAATAATATTTCTACGCAAGTGATTGAGCCTAAGCCTTGGGAAAGGTTTGAGGTTAAGCTTCAGAAATTAGCTGTCACATAAAAAAGGGAGCGCTTAGCGCTCCCTTTTTTCTTAGAACTTGACTGAAGCCGTTTTCTTTTCGGGTATTTGTGTGTATTCTGCAACGATTTTGCGGAATTCTTCACCGTCTAAGGTTTCTACGTCTAACAGAATATCGACAAGGCGATCGCAAAGGTCACGATTTTCTTCGATCAAACGTTTTGCTGTTTCGTAGCAAGTTTGAGCAATCTGACGAATCTGCCGATCAATGCGATCGCCTAATTTGACAGAATAATCAGTCTGAGGCATAAAGTTACGCCCCAAGAATACTTCACCGCTTTCGGATTCCAAAGCGCCCAATCCTAAATCTGACATCCCGAATTGAGTCACCATCAGGCGAGTCAGCCTTGCAACTTGTTGAAAATCTCCCGACGCGCCCGTAGTGATTTCGGCATCGCCAAAGACCACTTCTTCGGCAGCACGACCGCCAAGCATCATCGTAATTGTGTCCAGAATCTGCGATCGCGACTCTAAACCATATTCCTCATCGGGAACACCCTTAGCAAAGCCACCGATACCACCAGAACGAGGCACGATCGTGATCTTGTCAAGCAAAGATGCATTTTTAAGTAAAGTCATTACTAGGGCATGACCGACTTCGTGATAGGCTACCAAACGTTTTTTGGAGCTATCGAGCATCGGTTTCATGCTTAGCCCGATGGTAATCCGATCAATTGCATCGGCAATTTCTAGTTCTCCGATCGCTTCTTTATAGCGGCGTGCCGCTAGGATGGCTGCCTCATTGAGCAAGTTTGCCAAATCCGCACCCGCAAATCCGGGGGTCAGACGCGCCACTGATTCGAGTGAAACACTTTCCTCTAACTTTTTATTACGTGCATGGACTTTGAGGATTTCTTGACGACCTTTGTAGTCGGGATAGTCCACAGTGATTTGGCGATCAAATCGACCTGGGCGGAGCAAGGCACTATCTAACACATCGGGGCGGTTAGTTGCAGCGACGACAATCACGCCAGAATTACCCTGAAATCCATCCATTTCTGTGAGCATTTGGTTGAGGGTTTGCTCACGCTCATCGTTGCCGCCACCGATACCTGCACCCCGCTGCCGACCGACCGCATCAATTTCATCGATGAAAATAATACATGGGGCGTTATCCTTTGCCTTTTGGAACAGATCGCGGACGCGGGAAGCACCCACACCCACAAACATTTCGACAAATTCTGAGCCTGACAGCGAGAAGAAAGGAACCCCCGCTTCTCCTGCGATCGCCTTAGCTAATAGGGTCTTACCTGTGCCGGGAGGCCCAATCAACAGCACGCCTTTAGGGATTTTTGCACCCACGGCGGTAAAGCGATCGGGCTGCTTAAGAAATGTAACAACTTCCTGTAGTTCTTCCTTCGCGGTATCAATGCCAGCCACATCTTCAAACATGATTCCCGTTTTGGCTTCGGGTGAAAATCTCGCTTTTGTTTTGCCAAAACTCAGGGTTTGTCCAGGGCCTCCAGGCGCATTGCTGAGACGACGTAAGACCATTAACAATATAAAAATCAACAGCATTGGTACAAAAAATGTACTTGCAAGTTGCCAAATTAAGGTTGGTTGCTGAGGGGCTTTTACCGCGATATCAACATTATTTTCCCTCAGAGCCTTCATCAACTCGGTATTGCCATCACGAGCAATTAAGTCAACCCTGACTTTGCGACCATCTTTTAAAACTGCTTCTGCCGCTAAACCGTTACTTTCAAGATCGATTTTTTGAACGCGATTTTCTTTCACATTTGAAAGTAGCTCGGTATAGCCCATCGTCGCTAAATTATCTGCATCAGCACGAGCAGCCGTTGGCGCTGTGATCGCTACACTTTGCAATATTGCTAAACTTACGACCGTCGTTTTGACGCGCCGCCAAAAGGTTGCCAAAAAGATTTTTTTACCAGAAGACATCACTGCCTATCGCTCCTTATAACCCTGTCGATGCGGTAATCGGTTGACTTTAATTATCTACTAGTCTAGTGCATTGGCAAAAAAAGCTGTTATAAAGTCCAGCAATTCTCGCTATAAAAATCGTTTTTTTGAAAGCCCGCCAACGGCGG
>JBJTVM010000425.1:0-4100 GCA_046081205.1 Pseudanabaena sp.
GGTTTTTTGAAAGCCCGCTAACGGCGGGCTTTCAAAAAACCAATTTTTATTATGAGAATTGCTGGCATATATAAATCCATAAAAATATTCTCTCTGTTTCGCTACAATAGCCAAATGTCTCTTGAACAAATAGGTCAAAACTTCTAACTTATAGGTAGGATATGGCTCAGTGCATCCTAATTATTAGCTTAGAAACTAGCAGCTTAATCAAAAATTGTTTTATGAGTGGATGGTGAAGCCCCCCACACATAAAACATACAAAGCAAATTTTTGATTAAGTTGCATATCCCTTATCTATCATTAGTTCTGAGACATCTGCGCTTTTCACTATATTCACCACATAATTTTGGTAAGCGATCAATACCTTCATGGAAAAACAAGAGCAAGCTACAGCAGTTGAGCAGCAATACCTCTGGGCAGCCGGACTGGACACCGAAGCATTTCCCCCTGAATCTCTGATTGGCGATCGCTACCGTGTCATCTCCTCGCAAATTGTTGTTGATACAGATGCGTATTCACTGCCAGAGCTACCGCTTGAATTTCAGACCTATGTGGTGTCTTATCTCAAATTATCGCGTCTGAGTTTACATTTGCCGCGCCCTTACGGCTTATTGCTAATTGGTGAAGAGCTAAATCTTTCCGAAGTATTCTTGTTGGAAAATGTGCCAATTGATCGCCAAGGCAAGCTAAGTCCAACTTTGGCAGAAGCTTGGGCGGAATCATCAGCTTTGCGGCAAATTAATTTGCTATGGCAAGTGCTAAACCTTTGGCAACCACTGGCTGAGCAGAATATGGTTCGGACTTTGATCGATCCTAAATTAGTGCGGGTTGATGGAATGTGGGTGCGCTTGTTGGAATTGCAGGCGGATGTCGCGGCTGTGCATATCTCCCAATTAGGTGATATTTGGGTGCAATGGTTGGATTTGGCTAAGCCTGAAATTGCTGAGCCGATCGCGGAATTTTTCTATAGTCTAGGGCGCGGCGAATACGACGTTGACAGCGCGATTGCCTACCTCGATCAAATGGCACTTAAAGTAATGGAAAATCAGCCTCTCACTGTACGGATTGCCAGTGCTAGTGATGTAGGGAAACAGCGTGAGCATAACGAAGATGCTTGCTACCCTGATGTAAAGCGTCAAAAACGCACTGAACAAGCTGACAGTCTGCGCGATCGCCTTGCGGTTGTTTGTGATGGTTTAGGCGGTCATGAGGGCGGCGAAGTGGCTAGCTCTCTGGCGATTAAAACCCTTGAACAACAGCTAAAAACCCTATTGCAACAAACTGAAAATGATCCTGATTTTTCTGCCCAAGGTTTTATTGCTCAACTGGAAATGGTGGCTCGCGTTGTCAATAGCCAAATTGTTGCCATCAATGACCAGCAGCATCGCCAAGCTCAGCAACGCATGGGGACAACGCTCGTAATGGCAGTGATGCCACGCCCTAATGGCAAGATGAGCAATGAGGTCTATGTGGTACATGTGGGAGATAGCCGCCTCTATTGCGTTACCAAAGACAACTTACGTCAAGTTACCCTTGATGATGATGTGGCTACTCGTGAAACCACCCTTGGTTATAATTTCTATGCCTACTCTTCGCAGCGTATTGATGGGGGAGCATTAATCCAAGCTTTGGGAACAAGAGCCTCAGATATGCTTGTCCCTCGTGTACAAAGATTTTTTATCGATGAAGATTGTCTCTTGCTGCTTTGCTCCGATGGATTGAGTGATTTTGATCGGGTTGAGCAAATTGGCGATTGCTACTTGCTCCCCGTTTTGAGTGAAAATAAGCCCCTTGACCGCAGTTGTCAGGATCTAATCGATCAGGCTAACGAATTAAATGGGCATGACAATATCACGGTTGCACTGATGCGTTGCCGCTTCGCCCCAATTGATCCTGAGGAAGATCAATTAGGTGAAAACAATATATCCGCATCAATTAGTACTGCCGAAGAAGAAGCGGATACTGAAGATATTCAGACCGAAACGGAAGAGCCAGCAGGATCTTTGGCATTAACACCACCAGTCTCAGAAAGCTCAAAAAATATCGAGCCAGAACTCATGGATGTTGATTCTGCAAAAACTGAATTTGCTGTGCCAAAGCAAACCAATAGCGCTTTTATTATCATTTTGATTTTAGTAGCTCTGATTCTTGGCAGTGGCTTAGCGGCGATGCAGTTCCCGCAAGTTAAAGGTTGGGTTCGCCAAAACCTGCCTCAGAGTCTCCAGAAATTTGTCCCATAAAGTGGTTCTAGTTATTTGATGGCGCGGCTACGCCGCGCCATCAAATAACTGGGAGAAACCTAATGATTGAATCACTGTCATCACAGGCGATCGCTACAGCCTCACAAATGCAAGCGATCGAAAATCTGATTTTTCAGGCTGGAATGCCTGTTGCAGCTTTGATGGAAAAAGTAGCAATCAGGATTACTCAACGCTTAACTGAACTCTACCCTGCTAAAGCCTACCCCCATGTAGGCATCTTGGCTGGCTCTGGACATAACGGTGGCGATGCCTTAGTAGTTGCGAGAGAACTGCATCATCAAGGGCGACAGGTCAAAATCTATACCCCATTTGCTAAATCGAAACCCTTAACGAGGGTGCATGGCTGTTATGCCAAAAGCTTAAATATTCCCTTTGTCTCTCTAGAGTCATTGCAAGATTGTGATCTATTAGTCGATGGCTTATTGGGATTTGGATTAGTGCGTGAGGTAGTTGACGATGTGGCGATCGCGATCAACACAATTAATAATTGGCAAATCCCAATCGTCAGCATTGACTTACCATCAGGAATCCATACTGATCATGGTGGCACTATGGGAACAGCGATTCATGCTACCAATACTTTCTGCTTGGGATTATGGAAGCGTGGCTTGCTTACAGAATCTGCCACTCCCTATGTCGGTAAACTTGAAAAAATCTGCTTTGATATACCTGAAAAATTCATTTTGCAAGTACTAGGTGAACATCATCTTTGGCGGATTAATCCGCAACAAAGCTTGCTAAAGAACTTCCCAATTTCTCGAAGTGTAATCGCACATAAATATGAAGTTGGGCATTTGTTATTGGTGGTCGGTTCTCAAAAATATGGTGGTGCTGCAATTCTGGCGGCAATTGGAGCTAAAGCAACAGGTATAGGCATGTTGTCGATCGCCATTCCTAATTCCCTCAAGCCAATCATCCTCGCCCAAGTCCCAGATGCATTAGTGATTGGCTGTCCTGAAACAGAGTCAGGGGCGATCGCTTCATTATTAGATCTTGATTTGCAGAAATATCAAGCAATTACTTGTGGCTGTGGACTCTCTCTTGATGCATTCCCAATTGTGGAGCAGTTAGTAAATAGCGATCGCCCTTTAGTTCTTGATGCTGATGGCTTGAATGCTTTAGCCTCTATGGGTAAAGCTAAAATTATGGAAGTATTAAGCCAGCGCAATAGTTCGAGCATCCTTACACCACACTGGGGCGAGTTCTGTCGATTATTTCCAGACTTACGTGAAGTTGAGAGATTAGAGGCTCTCCAAACTGCTGTAAATCAGACAAAAGCAACTATTTTACTTAAGGGCGCGAGAACGGCGATCGCTGTTCCTGAAAAAGAAGGAACACAGACATGGATTAATCCAGAAAGTACCGCTGGTCTGGCAAGAGGTGGCAGTGGTGATGTCCTAGCAGGGATGATCGGTGGTCTCTTAGCGCAAGGGATATCAACAAAAAATGCCGCAATCATGGCAACAGTTTGGCATTCTCAAACAGCTATATGGCTCGCAAATCAGCGCACGGAAATGGGAGTTGATCCTGTAACCCTTGCCCAAAACTTATTACCATTTTTACAGATTTCAAAAAACAATAAAAAAGAGTAGCCCTAAAAAGGAAAGAATTTATCTTAGTAAGGATGGGTGGCGCTTCGCACCGCCCATCCTTACCTATTTAGAACAATAAAAAAGCGACCGCCGCTTTTTTATTGTTCTAAAAGAGAATGTCGGCGCTTAGCGCCGACATTCTCTTTTAGGCTTGATGCCGTTTTGTATGTTGGGATTATACGAAAGCACAAAATGGCGTAGCCATTTTGTGCTTTCAAAACCCTTACAGGGTTTGGTTTTTAATTCA
>JBJTVM010000426.1:0-2812 GCA_046081205.1 Pseudanabaena sp.
TGTTATTAGGTTTTACTGGATGAATGTAAAGTCTTTGACTAGCATTCTTGAGACGAGAATACCGCTAAGCAATCTATCTCGCCTCGTAGTGAGATCGCTTGGGTATGAATTCATGAATAACGTTCGTATCATGTCATGCCAATGATTCTGCTACTACTGCGATCGCTCCAAATTAGTGTGATCGCCAATCTTACAGGATGCGTTAATGAAATGTAACGCGCCTTATTTTTATGTCAACGAAAGCAATCTATTCGGAGCAGTTTCTGGTCATTTATAATGTCAGATAAGACAGCGATATAGAGAAATTCACAATCATGGCAGTCAGACAACCCCGCTATAGCAAAGAAGAATTTGCCAAACGAGGCGATCTAATTTACCAAACGCAAATACGTTCACAGGTCGAATCTGGCAATCATGGCAAAATAGTTGCTATTGATATTGAAACTGGAGATTTTGAGTTAGCTAATTCAGCGATCTTAGCAGTTGATAAACTTTATGAACGTAAACCCGATGCTCAACCGTGGGTGATTCGGATTGGACATCGATCCGTCTTCCGTTTTGGCAGTCGAAGCCTGAAAAAGCCCGTGTATTTTTTGGTGTAGTCAATCAACCTTATGACATGAGATGTTAATATGATGATAAAAGAGTAGACCGCCAAATACAATTTGGAGCTAATCAGTATGTCGTTATTTGATGATGATAAACCTGCAATTACCCGAACAGAGCGTGGTTTAACAATTTCTGGTACAAGGATAACTCTGTATCAGATAATGGACTATATTCATGCAAACTATCCTCAACATTTAATCCGCCATCAATTCTATCTAACTGACGAGCAGTTTAACGCAGCCATCTCTTATATTGATACTCATCATGAAGAAGTAGAGTCAGAGTATCAAATCGTCCTACGGCAGGCAGAAGAAATTCAAGATTATTGGAAAGAGCAGAACAAAGAACGTATTGCTCATATTTCTAAGTTGCCGCCAAAGCCTGAATACTTATCTGCTTGGAAAAAACTGCAAGCGCGTAAAACTAAACGAGCAGCAATAATCCAGTGATTTTTCTAATCGATCACAATATTGAAGGGCAATCCCTAATGCTTTTTGGAAGTATTACTTCTGAAGGATGGCTTGAAGCATTACCAATTCGTTTTATTTCATTTGATGAAGTTAAACTGCCAATTACCAGCAGTGATCGTGTAGTTTGGCGATTTGCTCAAGAACATCAACTGATTTTGCTAACGGCTAACCGTAGCATGAAGGGGGAAGATTCTTTGGAGCAAGTAATTCGAGAAGAATGTTTACCAACTTCATTGCCTGTAGTTACTCTTGCAAATGTTGATCGGATCATTGAACGAGAATATCGAGAAGAATGTGTTGATCGCTTGATTGAGATCGCTCTTTATCTTGAAAATTATCTAGGTGTTAGTCGTCTGTTCATCCCGTAGCAAAGGTGAAATTATAGGGATGTATCAACCGCGTTATAGCAATTCTCTAAAGTGGTACGACTACCTTCAGCTTAGTTCTAACACTCTGGTAACATCACTAGGAAAATCCTACGCAAATTCAGATTATTAGCGCATGAGAGGCAACTCAATCGGTTCTTAAAGAGTGAATGTAAAGTCTTTGACTAGCATTCCTGGAACGAGAATACCGCCAAGCGATCGCGTTTCATAGGTTCCCGTATTAGGAATAAACTCACGAAAATCGGTAAAAGCTTCGAGATTTTGACCAAGAAAGTCATAGATACTATCATCAAAACGCAGGTTCTCAATGGGAGCGATAAACTCACCATTCTCAACCCAGAAGCAAGCATAGCGAGTCATACCAGTGATACGACCACCACTGCGATCGCTCCAATTTAGATAATGCAAATTGGATAGATAAAGTCCCGTATCCAACTGTTTGAGAATATCAGTCTCAGCTAAACTTCCTGCGGCAACTTCAGGCGATCGCATCGATTCACCTTCATCAGAACCATTGGCAATCTTCCCATATTCCTTCGCACTACGCGAACTTACCAAAGTATTAACAAGTTTTCCCTCAGCAATGATTGGTAAATATTCAGGAGCAACCTCACCTAAATCGTTAAAACGAGGTACATTCCCATAGGTGAAATTTTCACTAATGGATAGCAATGGTGAGAGAGTTCTTTCTTGATTTTTCAACTTTAAAAGAGCGCTACTACTCTGTTGCAAACTCGATTCACCCGCACTCCAAGCTAAAAATTCCAGTAACTCTGATGAAGCCGCAGGAGCAAAATAAGTGCGATATTGCCCTCTCTCTACAGTCATGCTTGGTTTCTGCAAAGCGATTAATTGTTGCTGAGAGCGATTAATCTGTAATTTATAAGCCTCTGCTTCCCAATCTTTGCCAGCATAAATACCTTTAACTGCCTTTTCGCCTGAATTAGTCTGCACAAACATCGAATAATCAACAAAAAAAGAATCCGTCGCAAACCAATGTCTTTGACCTGCGGAATTAGCATTAGCCCGAATTACTGAACCCGAAGCATAGAAGCCTGTAAAATCAACATTATTCACTGGCGCGAGAATTGTGGCGATCGCCTCCTCTGGCTTTAACAAATTACCTTGATAAACCTCGCGACTTGAGCCTTGGTTCTCAGGAATGACCAGATAAGGGTTTTCAGGAATTTGAGCAACTTCTTGCCGGAGATAATCCAGATTAGCGATCGCATAAGCCATATCAATTTTGCGATCGCCTGTAAATGGAAACTTAGCAAAAGCTTCACGCTGGTTATAAATCAGCAAAATGGTCACATTTCCATCGGCGACCACTCCTGACTGTCGGAC
>JBJTVM010000427.1:0-2706 GCA_046081205.1 Pseudanabaena sp.
AGGGGCGCGCCCCTCATCTTTTGGGCTTTGTCCTAGCTATCTCTTGCGTTGCTATAATCTTCAAACTATGTATATATATAAATTTGTCATCCGTCCTGCAACTATTGCTGACACATCTGCTATTTTTTCGCTAATTTTGGCACTTGCTGATTATGAAAAGCTCACTGATAAAGTGACTGGTAATGTAGAATCTTTGCAAACAGATCTGTTTGGTGAAAACCCCTGTATAGAAGCGATCGTAGCGGAGATAGAACCAAATCAAATTGTAGGATTTGCCTTGTTTTTTACTAGCTATTCCACTTTCTTAACCCGTCGCGGCATTTATTTGGAAGATTTATTTGTATTGTCTGATTATCGTGGTGTAGGTATTGGCAAAGCGCTAATCTCCAATCTTGCTCAAATTGCAGTATCTAGAGGTTATGGTCGCTTTGAGTGGTCAGTTTTAGATTGGAATGAATCCGCGATCGCCTTTTATACTCGCATTGGCGCAGAGGTTCTTCCAGATTGGCGCATTTGTAGAGTTACAGGTGATGCATTAGAGCATCTTGCTAATCAATAGAGGCGACGCAAAGCGCCACCTTTATTGATTTGCAAGAGTTTTTGAGCGCAAAGCACTTTAACAATCACGATTTGATGTTAAACCATTGGGTAAAACTGTCTTACAGAGCTTTGCTTTGGCTAATTGCGCTTCCGATATGTTGGAACTAGTAAGGACAGCTTCAGTAAGATCTGTTTTATCAAAGATAGCGTCTGAAAAGTTAGCTAAAAACATTTTAGTGTGTTTGAAATTAGCATAACTGAGATTTGCTCCACTAAGATTTGCGCGACTAAGATTAGAGAAGGTGATACTCGCACCAACTAAATTTGCTCTACTGAGATCAGCGGCGAGTAAATAGGTATAGTCCAATTTACTAACTGGCAGATAAGCTCCTGTCAAATCACAAACTTGACAGCTTCTGGTGGTTTGCAATTCGACAACTTGGCTAGGATTTACTGCCCATGCTGGCAAGGGAAACAAAAATAAAATGAGTAGCACGATCGCCAAAAAGATGCGGTATTTCATATCTAAAGCTCTCTATATTTACATTTACAGCTGTCCTAAATCATTTATAGATTTTTGATGTTTGTGGAAGCACACTCCTTCGGAGTGCGCTTCCACAAACAATTTAGGGTTGCCATATCAACAAATCCAATTTTTGATGGTGCGGCTTCGCTATGTCATCAAAAACGGCTAAGCTCTAAAAATATTATTATCTAATCAATTGTCACAATTACAGGCGTGTGATCGCTCGGTTGAGTAAGTTTGCGTGGTTCTATATCAATTACACAGGCTGTAGCTTTCTCATATAGAGACTCTGTTAAAAAGTGATAATCAATCCGCCAGCCACGATTGCGTTGAAATCCTCCAGAACGATAATCCCACCAGCTATAGCAACCACCACCAGACTCAAATTTCCGAAATATATCTTTAAAGCCGAGGTTCAAAACTTCAGCAAGAGCTTCTCGCTCTGTATCCGTGGACATCACCTTGCTTTCGCGTCCTTTAGGATCGTAAATATCTAAATCAGCGATCGCCACATTAAAATCGCCACAAATCAGTACATTGGCATTTTTATCTAGCAAAGCTTGCAAATATGCTTTTAATAGTTTTAGCCAACGCAATTTATATGCATATTTCTCACTTCCTACCTCTGAGCCATTGGGGACATACATATTCACGATCTGGACATCGCCACATTTGGCAGTGATGAGACGTTTCTGCTCATCTAAACTGGGATCATCTATTTCGCCTAATACTGCCGCAAAACCTGTTTGAATATCCTGTAAAGGCGATCGCGAGATCATGGCTACACCGTTATAGGATTTTTGTCCATAAATGTAGGTTTGGTAGCCTAAGTCTGTAAATGGCGTATGGGGGAAGTCTGTGTCGATTACCTTAGTTTCCTGTAAGCACAACACATCAACATCAGGATTGGCTTGTAACCAATCACAAACATGGGTGATTCTTGTGCGAACTGAGTTAACATTCCAAGTGGCAATTTTCATAGAGCTTTTCTTTAAAAATCCTGAGGACGATCTGCACAAAATGCTGCTGATCTTACAGTGCTTTGTGCTTAAACCCAAGCAATTAAGGTTTTGCCCAGCGATTCTCATTATTAAAATCGGTTTTTTGAAAACCCGCCGTTGGCGGGTTTTCAAAAAACCGATTTTGGTGTTTTCAGCGCCTTCGGCGCTGGAAACACCAAAATCGGTTTCATAATGAGAATTACTGGGTTTCACCTCTGTGGGGCGCAACCTTGAGGGCTTGGGTAATTTATTTGGACTTTGTTGAAGCTGTAGCAAAGGCGGCTTCAACCCAAGGATTATGGTTCATGTCACAATGTAAGAAGTAGTTTATTTTTCTAAATATTGAGTTTGCCCAGCATGATTTCCCATAACAACATCGCCGAATTAATTCGTGCCGCTTTACCTAATGCCAAAGTTCAGGTTGAAGATCCTAATCATGATGGTCAACATTTTGCAGCGATCGTCGTAGCTGAGCAATTTGAAGGCTTATCCATGATTAAGCAACACAAGCTCGTATATGGGGCAATTCAAGAGCATCTCGATACTGGTGCAATTCATGCGTTGCAACTAAAGACCTATAGCTTGTCCCAATGGGAAAGTATGCAGGTTCAAGTTAACTAATCGAAAGTTGCGGCGCTT
>JBJTVM010000428.1:0-3478 GCA_046081205.1 Pseudanabaena sp.
GTTACAGGAAGCGCTCTATGCCCTATCGACGGAACTCTATGCTGAAGATGACGAATATTACGATGATGAGGATGACGATCTCTTCGGTGGCATCCTCGAAAGTATCGGCAGTTTCGCTAGTCGAAACAAGCGGGGCAAGGACGAAGATGATCGCCGCCGTCCCAATACGAGAGTATCCTACGATGACGATGATGATTGGATGTAAGCAAAAATCGGGTGTTATACAAATGAAATTAGTCTAAGTTCCAGTCTGTTAAGTAAAACTGGCAATAAAAACGGTGCAAGTTTAATCCTGTTCAAAGCTCTGGCTGTCGAATTTGAGGGTACGACAGTTTTCTGTAACTGTGCGGATAACTGTATCGGAAATACCTTCTTGCGATCGCACTTGAATATCTAATGTGATTTCAACTTCAGCATTTGCCAAGCTCATTAGATGCTCTAGCACTTCCTTAGTAACTTGCTCCATATCACGCTGACAGCGTAAAGGGTTGAGTTTGATCGATCCGTAAAAACGTTTGGGTTGAGGCGGCAGGAGATTTTCTGATCTTAGATTTGATTGGGCTGTGCTGGAACTGCCATCTTTGACGATGTTAGTAATTCCTTGGCTAGATGTGGTGTATTGATAGTCCGTTGTCTGTTTGTGTGTTGCAGATTCTTTTCTTTTAGCCTCATCAGCTTCAAACTGTTTTTGCGCTATGTCAGGTTTGACGATTAGCCCCGTTGAGTTAGTAAGTAAGATGCTTTCACCACCCCGTAAGCCAACATAACGTTGCTGGGAGTCATCAAAAGCATCGGCATAGGCAAAGTTTTCTCGCCAAAGCAAGCCTGCAACACCTTCAGAAATTGCGCTTAGCAGTACCTGTTCGTCACGCAATTTTGGTAGGTAGAGGTACTGAGCAAGATAACTCCAGAGTTTTTTAATTTCGAGATGATTGGTATCTCGCCATAGAAAGGGATCGAGAGCTTCTAATTTCATGTTTGCCGCAGCATATTTAGTGAGAAAGTAATTGTCATGGGAAAGCTTGCGACTTGCCTTGACGATCGCGGACTCTTGACCTTGCAGGCGAACTTCTTGCCAGACTATTCCTTTTTGTGGGTCTGGTTGAGAAGGGATTAATGCCCATTGGTAGGCTTCTTTGAGTTGAATATCTACTGATTCATTGAACTGATTGCATTTAGCATCGGCTTGTTTGATTTGAAAGGCATCGAGATTCAGGATCTCACGCTCATTGGTAATCGACTTCCAAGCAAGATACTGTGCTGTGGTTTGTTCCAATGCGGCGATTTTACCTTTGTCTGGGGCAACAAATAACAATAGGTTTTTGTTATAACGTGGGCTACCTCCACGTTTATGCAAAATTTCTGCTGCTTGGCTATTGGCATCACTATCAGTTGCTTTATTGATATGAGGAAAGTGTGGAGATAACACAACTAAACGAATGCCCATACTGGAATCATCGGGAATATCCGCAGAACTTTCTGGAGCGATGTGGATACCAGCAAATTCGCCTTTGTTTTTGTCACTTTTCAGTCGGCGCACGATTTCTGTATGGATGCGTTCTGGTTCGTCTGAGAGGATGCGGGTAGCTCGATCGCTAGCAGTGCGGGTGACATTGGGTTGTGTAGAAATCCAGTAGCGTCCACTTTCATCAAAGTAAATATAGGTAGCGCTATCGGTAAGACGGCGCAAAGCATCGCCAAAAGTAGCTGGTGATTCACCTGGTTGGACACAACCTAGTTTGATGTGACGATCTTGAATACCGCGATTGGCAGCTCTTAATGTGGGGGCAGAACCAAGATAGATCGTGCGGGTGACACGCCGACAGGCAGAGTAGCGACCTAAATTGGGATTACCCCGATCGCAAGCAGCAGGTAAAGAATTAGCACCATCGACATCTTTTTCAATGACGGGAACCCAATTATCCTCAAGATAGCGAGTTAGCTCAGACTGAACTAACGGATCGTCTAGGGGAACGCTGGCTGGCAAAATCATTAAACTGCGATCGCTGCGTTCCCAAAGCGAATGAATCACCTTTGCCATCAGTCTTAAAACACCGCGAGTACGCTGGAACTTGTCGAGAGTTGACCAATCACTGTAAAGGCGATCGAATAGTTCAGGATGAATGGGGTAGGCTTCTTTGAGTCGGCGTTCGTAGTTAGCTTCGCGGCATTCTGTAGGAAATTCCTGTGCTTGACTGCGATACATTTCAGAGAAGGTGCGGACAACAGCATCCCTTGCTACAAATAGGGCAGGGTCAGCGATTGGTTGAAAGAGACGACGGCGGACGATTTCAAAACTTTCCTCAGCGCTGGCAGGTCGCCAAGGTGATTCCACTCGCCCGATCGCATTTTTGAGTCTTGATAGAGCTTCTTGTCCGTAATCGCCGCCAATTTCGATATCCGATGAGGGAATACTGACTACAAGCAAGGTGCGATCGGCATTTTTGGCAGATTCGCTTAAGGTTTGGGCAAAGGTAAAGTGGGTGTCAAAACTACCTGCGGGTAAGTCGGTGCGATCGTGCAATTGACGGGCATAGGAAACCCATTCATCAATCAGAATCACACAAGGAGCGTAGCGATTGAAGAGAAGCTTTAGTGTATCTCCTGGATTAGTCGCTGTCTCATCGGACTGGCGAATCATTTCATAGCCTTCTTTGCCACCAAGCTGATACGCGATTTCGCCCCAAAGTGTGTGAATGACTGTGCCATCTTTCTTGATGTGGGTCTGTCCAGGGGAAATTTTGTTGCCAACTAGGACAACGGTTTGAACTGTTTGGGGAGGTTCTGAGACATTAGCTTCTGCAAATACTGCTTCTATGCCTGATAAATCCTTAGTGGCAACACCTAAGCAGAGATGGTAAAGCGCAAGCATGGCATGGGTTTTACCACCACCGAAGTTCGTTTGTAGTTCGATTACAGGATCGCCACCATTGCCAGATAAGCGGTTGAGGGCATTGGCGAGGAGTTGCTTGAGGCCTGCGGTGATGTAGGTGCGGCGAAAAAATTCGGTGGGGAGGCGATATTCATCGGAGCCTTCATCGAGATACACCTGCCAGAGGTCGGCGGCAAACTCGGCTTCTTGATAGCGTCCAGAGGCAATATCGGGGTGGGGGGTAACGACTTCACGCCAAGGTTTCAGCCCTTGTTGGGGTGAGCCTTCGATCGCAGTGGTAGCTTTTTTGGTTTCACGACGGGCTTGTTCTTCGTACCGTTGCCGCATCAGTTCATAAAGCTGTTTGCCGATCGCCTCCGATTGTGTGGTTGCGCCGATCGCGTCCAATAGTCGCGAGACGCTATCGAGGGCGCGATAGGCATCTTCGGTAGACACAGAGCTAGAGCCATGCGCCCAATTATTGCGGGTGGCAATCAGTTCATTAACGATCGAGCGATCGGTTTTGCTGAGGATTTTTCTAAATACTTCGTTCCATTGGCGATCGAGTAGCTTTAATTGGGCAGCAGGATCTTCTTGCAGAATTTC
>JBJTVM010000429.1:0-2414 GCA_046081205.1 Pseudanabaena sp.
GCATTAGTTATCTATCGGTAACAGACTCTATAGCAATCCTAGATGGGTTGTGAGAGTCCACCCTTTCGGGGCGCACTCTTACAACCCTCCAAATCTTGCAACTCATTTACAGCAATTACCGATCAAACGAACCACAAGAAAAACCTTGAAAGTGTTGCAGAGCAACACTTTCAAGGTTTTTCTTGGTTTGGGTTTGAGCGCGAAGCGCTGTAAGTGAATCCTCACCCTAAAAGGTCAGAATGTGTAGAGTAAGATGAGCAGCACTTTGATCCGATCATCTTACTCTATTAGTAAACCTAGCTAGAACTGAATTTTATGTCATCCAATGGTTCAACTATGCTGTCTACGCAAACTACGATCGCGAATGGAGCTTTACGAAGAGTACATCACATTGCTTTGAATGTGCGGGATATGCAAGTCTCTTGTGATTTTTATGGGGGCATTTTGGGACTGCATCAACTCATTGGTGATCAGGTTCCAAGTACTCTAATCGATTTAGTAGCAGCAGGCAAAGTAGCGAATTTTAGAACTCCCGATGGCACAGTTCTCGATTTGTTTTGGGAACCAGAACTTACGCCGCCCGATCCTGATCCACAGCAACAATTTACTCGTGCTAATCATTTAGCTTTTGATATTGCTCCAGAATTGTTTGAGCAAGCAGTGGCAGTATTGCGATCGCATCAAGTCCAAATTGAGGGTGAGCCTGTTACTCGTCCCACTGGTAGAGGTATTTATTTTTATGACCCCGATGGATTTCTAATTGAAATACGCTGCGATCCTAGTTGACAAAAAACTAATGTTAAAAATCGCACTTTCATTTTTACCATTTTGCGCATTCGTCGAATTGGCGTTAACACAGAAAAAAGTTTGGTAACTAAAGATACGATGATCAAAGGTTAAGTGTATTAGAAATATATAGAACGATCTATTTAATAGAAATTTCAATCATCTAACCCCTAAGTGGAAGCAAAGGTAATGGAAGTTAAAGTACTAATTAGCCCATCTGAACTGATCGCTTTACAAGAACAAGAACCAGTTGTCATCATTGATACCCGCGATAAGAGTGAGTATGATACATCTCATATCCCTAACGCCGTCAATATTCGGGACATCTTTACCTATCTAGCCACATCTAGCGAGGAAGGAATTGAGAGCTTGCAAGCCCATTTTGCTGAATTATTTGGAGCTGCTGGCTTGTCAGGCAATGAAACAGCCGTGATCTATGAAGATGCCATGAATAAAGGTTACGGGCAATCATGTAGGGGTTACTTTCTTCTCAAATATTTAGGCTATCCCAAGGTTTGTATCTTGCATGGTGGCTTCAAAGCATGGCTTGCCGCAGGATATCCCACTGCAACCGAAGTGCCTACACCTGAAAAGCAGGTTTTCCCCTTGAATGTGGATGACTCAATTATGTTGACTGCTCCACAGGTGGTAGATATTTTAGGGAATAAAGAGATCGCTCTTTTAGATGTCAGAGACAAAGATGAGTGGATGGCGGAAAGCTCTTCTCCCTATGGCAAAGATTTCTGTCCACGCATGGGTAGAATTCCTGGCTCAGTATGGATTGAGTGGTATGATTTCATGGTTCCAGATGCTGAAGTTCCCACCTTCCGACCTAAAGATGAAATCCTTGATATTTGTGGCAAAGCTGGAATTACTCCAGATATGTCAGTGTATGTCTACTGCTTTAAAGGCTCTAGGGCATCGAATACAATGGTCGCATTGAAGGAAACTGGCTTTAAGGATGTCAGGAATTATTTCGCCTCTTGGAATGAGTGGTCGAGGGATTATTCTTTCCCAATTGAATCTGGCGCACCCGCTTAATTATAGATCCCCCTCAATTCCCCTTGCAAAGAGCAGAAAATTCTTCCCCCTTAAAGCGGTTTTCATTTTGCCTACGGCAAAATGAAAACTCAAAACTTTTACTGGGTTTGTTTTTTTGGTTTCAAATGAGTACACACTCATTTGAAAACTGCTATAAAAAAGGGGGGCTAGGGGGGGATATCTTTGAGTACTACAGAAATATAAATGATTAAACTATACGATTATTGGTTGTCAGGTAACTGTCACAAGGTTCGCATGATGCTTTCTATTTTAAAATTAGAGCATGAGCTGATCCCCATTAATATCAAAGAATTAGAACAGAAATCCCCTGATTTTCTCCAATTAAATCCTTTTGGTATGGTTCCTGTGCTGATCGATGAAACAGAAATATTGCGAGATTCTCAAGCAATTTTGTTCTATTTGGGCATGAAGTATGGAGAAGATTGGTTACCAAGAGAAGCGGTAGCGATGAGTAAGGTGGTACAGTGGCTGTCAACATCGGCTCAAGATATTCAAAATAGTCTGGCGGCTGCGAGAGTACATTTCCTTTTAGGGAGAGAGTTAAATGTGGCATTGGCGCAACAAAG
>JBJTVM010000430.1:0-4044 GCA_046081205.1 Pseudanabaena sp.
TACAAGCTTTAGAAATCAAACGGGAAATCAAAGACCGTAATGGCGAAGGAGCGGTGCTGGGAAATCTGGGAATCTCTTACCGAAACCTCGGCAAATATGACAAAGCGATCGAGTCCCATCTGCAAAGCTTAGAAATCAAACGGGAAATCAAAGACCGTCTCGGCGAGAGAAATTCGCTGGAAAATCTGGGTATTGTCTTTAACAATCTCAAACAACCTGAACTCGCAATCCTCTTTTACAAACAATCGATCAACGTCAGCGAAGCAATCCGCAAAGACATCAAAAAACTCGATAAAGACCTCCAACAATCCTACTTAACCACAGTCGAAATAACTTATCGCAACCTTGCAGACATCCTCCTCCAACAAAACCGCATCCTCGAAGCCCTTCAAGTACTCGACCTCCTCAAAGTCCAAGAACTCGAAGACTATCTCAAAAACATCAAAGGCAGCGACAGATCCGCACAGGGAGTCAGACTATTACCACCAGAATTAGCTATTAGCGATAAGCTGTTAGCTGTTAGCTTTGAGAATGCTCCAGCACTCAATCGACAACTAGCAAAACAAATCCAACAACTTCCCAAAACCGAAATCAACAAAGTTCCTGACTATCTCAACCAAATCCCAAGGGGAACCGTCTTACTCTATCCATTTATCTTAGGCGATCGCCTCGAAATCATCCTCTTTGCCCCCAATAACCTTCCCATCCGCCGCACCACCACAATCTCCAAAGACCAACTAGAATCCCTAATTATTGATTTTCGAGCGGCACTCCTTGATCCTAGTTCCGACGATTTCAGAGAGCCATCACTCCAACTCTATAACCTCCTGATTAAACCCATCGAAGCCGAACTTGTTCAATTCAACGCTAAAACGATCCTCTATGCCCCCGATGGACAACTCCGCTACATCCCCATCGCCGCACTCTATGACGGCAAACAATTGTTAGTTGAGAAATACCAGATTAGTAACCTCATCGCCTATACCCTCTCCGACTTTACACCACAACCCCAAAACGCACCCAACATCCTCGCAGGAGCCTTTGGTGGTAAAGCAGGCGATCGCAGGTTTGGACAAACAGCCCTACCCGCAACCGTCAGAGAAGTCCAAGCGATCGCCAACTCTTTCCAAAACTCAGTCACCCTCATCGAAGAACAATTTAGTCGTAAAGCGATCGAGTCCAAATTCAAAAAACATAATATTCTCCACCTAGCCACCCATGCCGAATTTAATATAGGCGCTCCCGACCAGTCCTTCATCATCTTCGGCAATGGCGACAAAATCCGTCTCAATGAAATCACCGACTGGCAGATTCCCAATATCGATTTGATTATCCTGAGCGCTTGCCAGACGGGTTTAGGTAAGCTCGGCAGTGGTGTAGAAATCCTAGGCTTTGGCTATCAAGTCCAAAAAGCAGGCGCAAAACAGGCGATCGCCTCTCTTTGGAAAGTCGATGACAATCAGACAAGTGTCCTGATGACAGCATTTTATGCAGAATTGCAAAAAGGTAATGTCACTGCAACTGAAGCACTACGCCGCGCTCAAGTATCACTGATTAAATCCAAAGACTACAATCATCCCTATTACTGGTCAGCATTTTTTGCGATCGGTAATGGGTTATAGGTAAGCACCTAGTTGACAGTACCAGCCCGAAAAACACGACCAATTACTTCTTCGATCGCAGGTTCATTTACCGATAAATCCAGAATTTCTAACTCGGCAAGGATTTGCGAAACAACCTTAGTCAAATTTTCTCGTGGCACTAAAAAGCAAACCGCTTGACCATCAATATTGAGAATTTGACCATATTTTTGTAAATCTTCGCGATTACTAATAGGCTGGGCTAACTCTACACGCACTTCCCGATAGGGCGCAAAGTTATCATGCAAGCCGTCAAGACTACCATCATAAATTAGCCCTCCCTCATGAATCAGCAGCACCCGTTTACATAGCGCCGTAATATCCGCCATATAGTGACTTGTTAACAAAATCGTTGCATTGTAGCGCTGATTGTACTCCCGCAAAAACTCGCGTACATTTGCCTGAGCATTGACATCTAGCCCCAAGGTTGGCTCATCTAAAAATAAAACCTGCGGTTGGTGCAGTAGCGCCGCTAGCAACTCAGCCTTCATCCGCTCGCCAAGGGAGAGCTTTCGCATGGGTTGAGTGAGTTTGCCTTCCAGCGATAGCATCTCTGTTAGTTCACCGAGGCGATGTTTAAACAACTTGTCAGGAATGTCATATACAGCCGCATTCATTTTTAAAGAATCTAGGGCGGGGAGATCCCAAATCAATTGCTGTTTCTGCCCCATGACTAAGGTGATTTTTTGCAAAAAATCAGAGTTTCTGCGAAAGGGGATATGCCCAGCAACTTGGATCTGCCCAGAAGAAGGGTGGATTAACCCTGTCAACATTTTTAGCGTTGTGGTCTTGCCTGCGCCATTGGGTCCTAAAAATCCAACTATTTCACCTGAGGCGATCGCAAAGGATATATCTTTAACCGCCGCGATGGATCGATATTGACGATGCCAAAAATGCCTAATAGTGCCAATTAGCCCCGAATCTTTGACCGCTATGTTGTAAATTTTGCTTAAACCTTCAACTGTAACCATTGCCATAACGCTCTAACCAAGATGCATTCTGATATACTGTCAAAAATATCGATGTCTTTTATTGATATTGGTTAACGATTTAGATAAAGTTATCTCAACAACTCTGTAAAGACGTAATCAAAAAACAGTTAATGTTGATTAGGTAATATTCTTAACCTTATCTTATTTTTAAGGTTTTAGAAATTTTATGATTGCATTAGCAATTGATCGTTCTAAACTGACTTAATTCTTAAAAGCATTGAGTTTTGATGACGATAGACGCTAACGCACAACTGGAAAACAAGGAAAACAGTCATGGTAAAAGTCCTCGTAGTGGACGATAGTCCGATGGTGTTGGAGATGGTCTCGGCACATTTAAAGCAACATGGTATGGAAGTCACGGAAGCAAACAACGGTGCTGAGGCAGTAGAAAAGCTCAAAGCTTTAACACCCGATCTCGTTGTAACTGATGTGGTCATGCCTCAAATGAATGGTTATGAGTTATGCCGTTGGATCAAAAATAATGCCTCTACGAAAGATGTGCCAGTAATTATGTGTACAACCAAAAGTGAGGAATTCGATAAGTACTGGGGCATGAAACAGGGAGCTGATGCTTATTTAACTAAGCCTTATCATCCACCTGAATTAATCAAAACTATTAAGCAGTTACTTAGTCAGGTCAAATAAATATAAAAAAGGGGGCATAGCCCCCTTTTTTATTTACGCCCTTTGAAACAATGTCTAACATATTTTATTTAGGTTGTGCGGTTTGGGCTTTTAAGGGTTGGGTTGGTGATTTCTATCCGAGAGCAAGTCGTTCAACGGAATTTTTGCCACTTTATAGCGATCGCCTGATGACGGTAGAGGTAAATTCCACTTTTTATGTGATTCCCGATCGCCAAACTATCGAGCGTTGGGCTAAGGATACAACCGCAGAATTTCGCTTTTGTCCAAAGTTTCCGAAACATTTCACCCATAATGGTTTGTTGATGCCGTTTATCGAGCAGACTTTCCAGTTTTTAGATTTGATATCAGGTTTTGGCGATCGCTTAGGTTCGCCATTTATCCAGTTACCGCCTAGCTATAGCCCTGCAAATTTTGCTGATCTCGAAAAATTCCTCAAAGCATTACCAACTCAGGATTATCAAATTGCTCTAGAAGTACGTCATACTGATTGGTTTAAGCCAAATCATAGCGATCGCCTTAATCAGTTATTGCAGAGCTTAGGGATCGGACGGGTATTGCTAGATTCGCGCCCCATATATGATTTGCCATTTGGTGATGAAATTGATCCTGCGTTATCAATTCCAGTCCAACAGGAGCGCCGCAAACCCAATTTGCCTTTGCAACCTGTGGTGACATCCCCTTTTAGTATTGTGCGCTTCATCAGTCACCCTGAGCGTGATCTAAATATTCGTTTTTGGCAAGAATGGGAGACGTATATACGCGCATGG
>JBJTVM010000431.1:0-8846 GCA_046081205.1 Pseudanabaena sp.
AAAGCGGCGCAAAGCGCCGCTTTCAAAAACTTTTCTGGGGTTTAATTTAGTGCAAAGCGCTGTATACAAATCCACAGAAGTGTTACAACACTTCTGTGGATTAAAAAACAAGCCCTGTAAGGGTTTTGAAAGTACAAAATGGCCCAGCTATTTTGTACTTTGGTATTAGTCCTAAATTATTGCTGTAAGGATGGGCGGCGCTTTGAGCCGCCCATCCCTATCTATTTAGCATCAACACAATATCAGTTGCAAAGTATCAAACAAAACTCAAACTAAAAATAACTTATAGACTGGATTTTGGCTTTCATCCCAGTAGCGATAACCGAGAGTATCGAGAAATGCTTGCCACTCTTCCATTTCTGATGGTGGTACTTGCACGCCCACAACAATCCTTCCATAATCTGCTCCATTATTACGATAATGAAATAGGCTGATGTTCCAGTTAGGACTCATTGAGCCGACAAACCTCATCAAAGCACCTGGGCGCTCAGGAAACTCAAAGCGGTAGAGTAGCTCGTTATTAGCAAGTGGCGATCGCCCGCCAACCATATGGCGCAAATGTAGTTTCGTGAGTTCATCATCCGTAATCTCGATCGCTGTAAATCCATTCTCCGCAAAAGTAGTTGCTAGATTAGCGGCATCAGCACGATTAACAATCTGCACACCGATAAAAATATGAGCAATTTCTTGGTCAGCAATCCGATAACTAAATTCAGTTAAGTTCCGCTTGCCCAGAAGTTCGCAAAACTTCCGTAAACTACCTGATTGTTCAGGAATGGTTACCGCAAAAATGGCTTCGCGGTTTTCGCCTAATTCGGCACGTTCCGCCACAAACCGCAGTCGATCAAAGTTCATATTTGCGCCACAGGCGATCGTTACTAGAGTTTGTCCTGCGATGCCCTCACGATCAACATAAGCCTTTGCTCCAGCGATCGCCAAGGCTCCAGCAGGTTCTAAAATCGAGCGTGTATCTTCAAAAACATCCTTGATCGCTGCACAGGTATTATCGGTATCAACTAGCAAAATTTCATCGACATATTGCTGACAAAGCCGAAATGTCTCCTTACCAACTTCGCGCACTGCTACACCATCAGCAAATAATCCAACTTGCTCAAGACGCACTCGATGCCCAGCCTGTAGCGATCGGGACATTGCATCAGAATCTACAGGTTCCACACCAATAATTTTAATCTCAGGACGTAGCCGCTTTACATAGGCTGCCACACCCGAAATCAGTCCACCACCACCAATCGCCACAAAAATTGCATGGATTGGCTTCTGACACTGGCGCAAAATCTCCATACCAATTGTTCCCTGTCCTGCAATTACATCAGGATCATCAAAGGGATGAATAAAAGTTAAATTCTTTTCTGCTTCCAGTTGACGGGCATAGGCATAGGCATCGTCATAGGTATCGCCATGTAAGACTACTTCACCACCGCGCATTTTTACCGCGTTTACTTTCACCAGTGGTGTAGTTACGGGCATGACAATAATCGCTTGTGTACCCAACTCGCGAGCGCTAAGAGCCACGCCTTGAGCATGATTGCCTGCTGACGCGGCGATTACACCTTTCATGAGCAAATCATGGGGCAATTGCGCCATTTTGTTATAAGCACCACGTAGCTTAAAGGAGAAAACCGATTGCATATCTTCTCTTTTAAGTAACAGTCGATTATTTAATCTTGCCGATAGATTGGGAGCCAATTCTAAGGAAGATTCTTGCGCGACATCATACACGCGAGCTTTGAGAATTCGTTCTAAATAGTCAGACTGCACAACGCTATCAACTCAATTATTGATTTTTATTAGGTTGCTGTGCTGTGAGTACTACAACCTATAAAAATTTGTTTAGGAATCTATAATTTTACTCTCTTTTTCGCATTTTAAAGCACGAACTTACACCAAAACAGAAAATGGCTAAGCCATTTATAGAGAACTAAGTTTTTGTAGTGCGGCATACCCGCACCACAAAAACTTAGTTCTCTACTGTGCTTCCCTAAGCACGAACCTCAGCAAAGATCTTATTAAGAATGTCTTGAGCGCCCTTAGATTTTAAGTCATCAGCAAGTTCAGCACCGATTGCTTCAGGATTGGTCAGATCACCCGTTACTTCACCCTTAACTAGAGTCTTACCATCAAGGCTCGCGACAATTCCTTTAAGAGTCAACTTATCAGCAGTAATGGAAGTATTTACACCAATGGGAACTTGGCACCCCCCCTCAAGTTCGCGCAAGAAAGCACGCTCAGCGAGGCAGCGTTGTGTAGTCGGATAGTGGATGATTGGAGCAAACAAAGCTAAGATATCGGGGTCTTCAGCACGGCACTCAATTCCTAACGCACCCTGTCCAACCGCGTGAAGGGAAATTTCTCCATCGATTACCTCATGTACGCGATCGCCCATTCCTAAACGACGCAAACCTGCGGCTGCAAGAATTAGCGCATCGTACTCACCAGAATCGAGCTTTTGCAAGCGCGTATTCAGGTTACCGCGTACATCTTTAAAGGTGAGGTGAGGATAGTAATGGCGTAACTGAGCTAAGCGACGCAGTGAAGACGTACCAACTACAGTACCTGATGGCAAAGTTTCAAGGGTTTTATCCTTAAACTTTTCATGGACAACTAAGGCATCAGCAGGATCTTCACGTTCAGTTACTGCACCAAGAATTAGTCCCTCTGGTAAATGAGTTGGTAAATCTTTAAGACTATGTACTGCAAGATCTGACTCTTTAGTCAGCATTGAGACTTCTAATTCTTTAGTAAATAAGCCCTTATCTCCAATCTTGGCTAGAGCCACGTCAAGGATTTTATCGCCCTGTGTACTCATGGTGACGACATCAAACTGGCGATCGGGATGTGCTTTGCTTAGTTCCGCTTGTACCCAATGCGTTTGTACCAGTGCTAGCTGACTTTTGCGAGAACTAATGCGAACTGTTGAGGATGCAACCATAGGACAGAGGGTGGATAGTAAAAAGATTAATTAAGGTGGAATTTGTAAGGTGAGATTTTTAAGACAAGAAGAAATTATAAAAATTGAAATAAAAGCACCATTTTCTATTCAAACAGGTTTTGCTGCTATTTCTATGCGATCGCCTAAATATAAAATGTAAAGAATTCTTACAGCTTAAAGTCTGCAAGCGTACAGCCCTGCAAAGAGCTGCCATACTTCTTTAGTTTTAAGTTTTTAAATTGCCACGGGTAAATTGTTCACACTATTCTGCAATTTACAAATGGCCTTCAAAACTTGCAGCAATTTTTCTGAGGACTCAGGTTCCATCACATGAAGTGATGGTAAGGGTTGATAAGTTGGAGATGAAGCATTTTGAGGACTTTGCTGAATATAGAAGAACTCGTAATAGACTCCATTGGTAGTTAGTCCCCAAACGGATTTTTGTTGTTCTAAACTTTTATAGGCGTAAGTAAGTAATTGCGGTAGGCCTTCTGATGCACTGATACTCGTGTTTTTTGACTCGATCGCTAAAATCCAAAAAGCAATGTCGTTAACCGCAGGGCGATTCTTATTAATACAAATTAGGTCTAATCTGCCTGTGATACTAATATCCTCATCTTCAATATTTATTCGCTCTATTTCCTGTTCCATTCTCATTTTGATCGGAGCGCGATAAAAACCTGCTAGCCTCAACAATGGCATTACCGTTAACGCCATCACCATATCCTCAAGAACTTTTCCGTCATTAAGATGATTCTCAAAATCAATACGAATTTGTCTAAGTTCAGCAGATTCAAATTCTGATAATGGCTCTAGCTGAAGTAGAGATATAAAAGAGCCGTAGGATAATTTCTGAAATTTAAGATGGTAATAGACTTGATCTAGGGTCAAGGTGCTGGCGTTAAGGACAGGCATAATTTTGGCTGGGCAGTCTTTTGTAAATTATACGAGATTGTTCCATGACTAAAAAAATCACCGCCTCTCGGCGGTGATTTTTTTAGTTAATTGCGGACAGCTTCGAGTAGGCGTGAGAAATAAAATGAGGTGGCAGTAAATTCCTTACGCTTAATCGTGAAGCCTAGCTTCTTGAGAACACGGCGCACATCAGACTCTTTGTGTAGATAGGCGCGAGTTGCTTTGCTAGGTCCCGGAACCATATCGCCCACTTTTTTCATCAGCAAATAGTAAGGATTTTGAGGAGCAAAGCTGAGAATCAATCGGGATTTAGCAAGGGAGGCGAGATGTTCAATCATCAATTCAGAATCGCGATCGGGATAGTGGATCAGTACATCTAGACAAATTACAGTGTCGTACTCTCCAGATAAGGTGGCTAAATCCTTGACTTCAAAGACAGGGTTTTCAGGATTGGCGGCGCGTTCCTTAGCTTCTCCCACCATCTTTTCGGAAATATCGCTGGCGTATACTTTTGCGCCCATTGCCGCAAGGGGAATGCTCAAACTACCAGTCCCACAACCCGCATCACAGACCGTTTGATCTACAGCATTCTTGTCATTTTTAAACCAGTTCAAAACATAGTCAACAGTTTGTTGATGTCCAGTACGGATATCGCGTTGTACTCGATTGACATCACTACCTTCGCCGTAAATCCGCCGCCAGCGGTCAAAGCCAGTGGAATTAAAATAATCGCGAACTATTTCTTTATCTTTAGGAGCTGCTTTAGTTGAAGGATTGTTGAGTGCTTTATTAGCCATGATTGTGAAGAAAGCTTACAAAAAAGCTGTTTAAATTAGTAGTTTTGTTACAGGTGATGATTTTAACCCAGAAAGTATAGGCGACACGATGCACTATAACGGTTTTCAAATGAGTGCGTACTCATTTGAAAACAAAAACTCACTCCTAGTAAGGATTTTGAGTTTTCATTTTGCCTAAGACAAAATGAAAACCGCTATACCTATACTTTTTGGGTTTTATACTAAACTAACGTCAACTCAACGAACGTACAAAATGGTAAAAATCGCAGAGCAATTTTTACCATTTTGCGACATTTGCGCCGCGCTTTGCGCGGCGCAAATGGCTATATCGGATTCACGTTAAACTAAAGCAGCCGCCATAAAAATTTCCTATGCAACTTAATCGCATCATTGCTCTCGTTTTAGTCGCAATTTGTTTCATCTCGGCAACATTTGGTATCCAGCGTCGCCAAATGGATGAGGAGTTAAATTTAAAGAAAGTACTTGATCGCGATCGCCTCGAACTCGTGTCATTAGACGGTGCGATTACAGGAGCAAGAGCATCAGCATCAGGAGCAATGGCAGTACGCGATCGCCTTCGTGAATTAATTGAAGACGAATCTGTCAAAGGCGTATTGCTATCAATTAATAGTCCTGGGGGGACGGTAGGTGCAAGCAAAGAACTCTACCAAGCTGTTAAGGACTTAAGTGAAGTAAAGCCCGTTGTCGTAAGTATGCTCGATCAAGCGACTAGTGGTGGATATTATGCCGCAAGTTCAGCAACTAAGATTTATGCCAATGCTGGTACTTTAACAGGTAGTATCGGCGTGATTTTAAGCGGTTTCAACGCTAAGGAATTATTTGATCGGGTTGGCATCCAATCACAAACGATCAAAACTGGACCATACAAAGATATTTTCTCGCCGTTTCGTGAACTAGGTGATCCTGAGCGCCAACTCCTGCAAGATCTCCTGCAAAGTACTTATCAAGAATTTATCACCGACGTTTCCAAAGGTCGCAAACTAGACTTAGAGGTAGTCCGTAAGCTAGCAGATGGTCGGCTTTATACAGGACAACAGGCTAAAGATAATAAGCTGGTTGATGCCATAGGAACTTTAGATATGGCGATCGCGGATTTACGCAGTTTATCTAGAAAAAAATTCGATTTGCCTGAAACAAGAGAATTGCCAATCCGAAAGACTCCAGCTTCCCTTGAAAGGCTATTAGATCAATTACTCAGTGAAGCGAATGTCAGCATTGCTCTGCCATTTTTTAATATCACTGGGACTGACAGGATTTCTGGAGCGATCGCCGATCAGCTAACGTCAAAACTAACTAGTCGCAATATGCAAACAAGCAGTTATGATCCACCAATTTTATTAATGCCAAGCTGGTCTAACTAGAGTTATTTGAGCCATATTTTAAGATATGGCTCAAATAAAATAACAGTAATCATTAAACCTATGAAAACGCAGCATCGAAAGCCCCAAACAATTTCTGAAGATACTCATTGTCAAATTAATTCCTTAATTCAAAGGCTGGACAATGTAAAGCATATTGCTGATTCGGGTTTTTGGATTTCAACCACTGAGTTAAAACTTTTGCTAAGCCTTGATGAAAACTTTATTAATAGCCTGAACAAAAAAGTACTATCTCAACCACAAAACTGTAAATTTTCTTGGCGAAACTTTGATTGCACATTAGTCGATCATCAATTTGGAGAAACCTTTTGGGCTATTAATACAAAAGAAAACTCATTGGCAGTTAACAATGATACTACTTCCCAAATAACCACACATATACCCAAATTACAAAACTCCCAACAATCAACAATTAGTGATTCTATCCTTGTAAAAATTACTCCAGAAGTAGAGGTAATTCCATCTCCCTATGCATTGATTGATGATTTTTTATCAACAAGTCAACTTAATGATCTGTTGCGTTACACAACTAGCAATCAATCTAAATTTATTCCTACTACAAATTCAGCTTCTGATCCTAACTATCGCCGCTCTTTTTTCCTTTCTCATTTTCCTGAATTCTCAGATTTAATGGTTAATCTAGTCCGAAAAATATCACCACAGATTATCAAACACTTAGATATCAAAGACTTTGCGATCGGACAAATTGAGTCCCAGATGACTGCCCACAACCACGGCAATTATTACAAGATTCATAATGACAATGGCAGTCCAGACTGCGCTTCACGAATTCTGACCTATGTGTACTACTACTATCGTGAACCCAAGTCTTTTTCTGGCGGCGAATTAGTTATCTATGACAGCAAAATCGAAAATGGCTACTCTGTCGCCGCAGAATCACGCAAGGTAATTCAGCCTACCAACAATACGATCATCTTTTTCCCTAGCCACTGTATGCATGAAGTTTTGCCTGTCAGTTGTCCATCGGAATATTTTGCCGATAGCCGCTTCACGATCAATGGCTGGGTAAGACATGCATAGGAAAAAAGCGCAAAATGCCCTTTTTGATGACTAGGGTTTCGCTAATTTTTGCTTAACCTTTGAGATGATACCGCTAGCGATCGCACCTGCCATGACAATACCTAACACGGGCTGAATTAATGGCTCCCATAGTTGTCTCCACAGTTCTAAGCCCAGATTTATTTTTAGGGTCTCGCCTCCAAGGGCAACCAACAACCACGCAAAAAAGAAAAATACTAAGAACAAATTGAACATCAAAAATTTATTCGTCCAACGACCAAGGGTTTCCATAATTCATTCAAGATAATACTTTTCTACTATTTTGCGCCATTTGAGCCGCGCGAAGAGCGACGCAAATGGCTATAGCGAATTCACGTTGAATTAAAAGCCAAATCCAGTAAGATTTTTCAATGCACAAAACAGCTTGGTCTTTCTGTGCGTTGGCTAGTAACGATTCATGGTAGCAATTCTCATTATACAAATCGATTTTTTGAAAGCCCGCCAACGGCGGGCTTTCAAAAAACCGATTTTGGTGTTTCCAGCGCCGAAGGCGCTGGAAACACCAAAATCGGTTTCATAATGAGAATTGCTGGATTCATGGCTAACATTTAGAAAGCAATCGGGGTAACGTTGCCGCTACCCCGATTACTTATATCGTTTTTGTTTTATAAATGCACAAAATAAATGCACAGAGCGTACTTAAAAGTTTTTATAAGGTTTTTTGATTAAGCCAAGACTTAAAATTGAAACCTATTTGAAACCAACTGCTGCTTGCCATACAAAAGCGAGTAGCAAGAAAAATACAGGAATAACAGGAAGAACGTTTACCAGTGGATCGAAAATTCTATACGCTTCAGGTAACGTTGCAATCAACAGACTAAGTGGCATTAAAAATAGACCTCCTTCAAGAGCTAAGATGAATCTTACCACGTCAAAGAAGCCATTCAGCAATTCTCATTATGAAACCTATTTTTGTGCTTCCAGCGCCTTAGACACTGGAAACACCAAAATAATTTTTTTGAAAGCTCGCCAATGGCGGGCTTTCAAAAAAACTATTTTGATAATGAGAGTTCCTGAAGCCATTCTTTTGTCTGAAAATTTTTTATCCAAAGGTTTATAAGATAGGTTTATTTATGGCGATCGCGAAGTCTAAAAACATCAAAAAATTCCTACAGGGGTTCAATGTTGCCGTTTTGTCTCTTTTGCTTTGTATTTGTACCTTTGCTTTTAGCGCCGACGCTTGGGCAAGTGTGCAGATAAAACTGACTAATATTACTTACGAGCCATGCACAGGTGATGCAGGTAAAAATATGGTGCTAGGTGGCGGCATCATGTCGGCAAAGTGCTACATGATCAAGGGAAATGCCGACAACCCATCGGGAAAAGTTGTATATAACGCTGACATTTTTGGTCGAATCTATGATGCAAATGGTAATGATGCTATGCCTGAGAGAGGGAGGCTAGGTGCAGTTGAGGAGATTCCTGCTGGCAAAAGTGCTTTTGAAATTATGGTAGCAATTCCTGCTGAACAGCCTGAACCTCTTGAGCTTAAACAATTCAAAGCTTCAGGATTTGCTGGCAAAGTCAGACGTTAATCGCACTCAAGTTAAAATATATAAGCCTAATCACATAGAGGCGGCGCTTTGCGCCACCTCTATAGCAATCCTAAATAGGTTGTGAGAGTACTCCCCGAAGAGTCGCACTCTCACAACAATCAAAATCTTACAACTCATTTAGGAGCGCTATAATTAGCAAAACTACCCA
>JBJTVM010000432.1:0-1379 GCA_046081205.1 Pseudanabaena sp.
CTCATCCCTTCGGGATGAGCTTCCACAACACATCTAGGATTGCTATAGAGAGCAATTACGCAACAAAGTAAGCATTGAATAATCGATACCAAAAACATCGTGACAGAATATGTCATCAAAAGCCATGAATCCAAAAAAGGAACTCAAAATTTATCAAACTCGTCTCACAATATATAAATAAGTTATATTGGCAATTGATTGAGATGCACACAACAAAGTTGTCTAATAGTTCAGTGACACTTCTACACCCACACCCCTACCTGATCGTTCATGCAGATGAGGGGCAGCAAATGATTCCACTTATAAACGCAGATTTCTGGACAATTGGGAGGGGCTATGACAACTCAATTGTACTAACAGATAAATGGGTTTCACGCTACCATGCCACATTGCAAATCGTGGGAGCGTCCAAAAGTGATGGATTTGAATCTTCGATGAAAGGAGATCCTAAGACTCGTAATACTAACAACGAGTCTGGCAGCTTCTACCTCGTCGATTTTGGCAGCCGCAATGGTTCTTTCATGCGTGGACAAAGGATCACTTTTCCCATTTTGTTAAAAAGTGGCGATCACATGACCATTGGCAAAACGGATATAGACTTTTTCTCGCCCCATAAACGTGAGCCACATCGCCCACCTAGTGAGCATATGCGGTTATTCCAACAGCCTACAGCCCCTGTTTCCCGCACGACACTTACCCCTTCCGAAGAGCGAGTTTTTTGGCAAGTTGTCCAAGGCTTTACTAATAAAGAAATTGGCAAACGTTTGCAAATCAGTCCTCGCACTGTGCAAACTCACCTCAGTAGCATTATGACTAAGCTAAATCTGGAGAATCGTTCACAGATTGTGCGCTACGCTTTTGAGCAAAGTTATCGTCCTAGTGGCACTGAAAGCACTGATACCACCGATGGCAGTAGTAATTAACCCTAGGTAGTATGGTAATGCTCCACATTACCATGAACCCAAAATAGTAAGAGGAGTCGCTTCGCGCCGCCTCTTACTATTTTGGGTTTGTGTTTTGGCATTAAATATTAAGAAAGCCCTTTTAGATTACTTTCTTAAGCTTTTTTTGAGTCTAGAATATGCAGACTAGCGTTATTTTATCCAAACCCATTAACTCATGCTTGATCTCAAAGTAATTCTGCCGATCTTGACCATCTTGTTTACAGTTAGTTGTCTGTTCTTCGGTACTCGTAATGGCTTCTACGACACCGATAAGTACCATGGCAATGGCTCAGCTCATTAAAAAATAAAGCGGCGCGATGCGCCGCTTTATTTTTTCAGCAATTCTCATTATGAAACCGATTTTGGTGTTTCCAGCGCCGAAGGTGCTGGAAACACCAAAATCGGTTTTTTGAAAGCCCGCCAACGGCGGGCTTT
>JBJTVM010000433.1:0-6786 GCA_046081205.1 Pseudanabaena sp.
TACGGGTGGTGCTGCGATGAAGGCGATTACGAAGCAAATGGTCGCTGCGAGTAAGCAAGGGATCATGATTACGCCGAACCAGCCTACATATAGGCGGTTGTCGGTGCTGGTGATCCAGTTGCAAAATTGATCCCACAGTGACGCGCTTTCACGTCTTTGTACTGCTGTTGTCATGATTGCAAATAATCCTTTTTGGGAATGAATAGTTTATGAAAAATCATATACAGGCTTTTGCCCATATAAACAGGTTAGTAGAAGTATTGAGTAATGTAAATAGCTAAATCTTAAATCTATCTATAGATAAATACGATCGCTAACAAGCCCTAAGCATTTAGAAATGACCGATCATTTTAACTTCGGTTTCCAGTACTACACCATAGCGATCGCTAATCACGGTCTTAATGTGTTCTATGAGACTGAAAATATCGCTAGCTTTTGCGTTGCCAAGGTTAACGATGAAATTGGCATGTAGCTCTGAGACTTGAGCATTACCAATTTGATAGCCTTTCAGTCCAGCATCTTGAATGAGGCGTGCTGCAAATTGAGGTAAAGGATTGCGAAAAACACTACCGCAGTTGGGCAAGTGATAGGGCTGTGTAGTATGTCTCCCTTTGAGCTTTGACTCAGTGTCAGCAGCGATCGCTTCTGGATCACCACCAGTTTGCAATTTGAAAGTCGCACCTGTTACTAGCTCTGATGATGCCTGTAAAGCCGAGGTGCGATAACTGAAATCTAAATCTTGAGGATAAACTAATTTAGTTTCACCAGTTAAGGTGACTGTCTGCACTGACAATACGCAATCCGCTGCACATCCACCCTGCGCCCCTGCATTCATTACAACTAATCCGCCTACCGTTCCAGGGATGCCAACCGCCCACTCAAAACCTGACCAACCACGACTAGCCGCTTGCATGGCTAGACGGGCTACAGGTTCACCTGAGGCGGCTGTAACATGTCCAGATTGCTCATCAAACTCAATCCCACGCAGGTGACGAGTGCAGATCACCAAACCCGCTAAACCTTGATCGCTAATTAAGAGGTTGCTCCCTGCACCAATAATCGTGATCGGTAAATCTCTAGAGCTTGCCCATAACAGACTATCAGCGAGCTCTAAAGATGTGCGCGGTGAAATGAAGTATTCAGCCGCGCCACCTACTCGCATCGAAGTTAGCCCTGCTAGAGATACGTTCGAGCGGATTGGGACTTGGGTTTGAAGATCGAGTGACATCGGCTTGGGAGTAAAACTAATTGATAGAGGAAACGCTTTGCGATTCCTCTATTTCTTTCATTGTTGGCAAGATTGCCTGATTGAGGTTACCAGCACCAAGAAATACGGCGAGATCTCCAGATTGCAGTTTTTTAACTAAAAATGCTTGGACATCTTTGAGAGTTGGCAAGTAATGAACTTGATCTCGCACAGAGGCGATCGCTTCAGCAACTTGTTCACCTGTAATCTTGCCATCGTTAGGTTCGCTAGCGGCATAGATATCAGTGACAATCACCATGTCAGCATCAGTAAAGGAATGGCTAAACTCTGATAGAAATCTATGAGTGCGGCTGTAGCGATGGGGCTGAAAGATAGCAACTACCCGACTATTAGTATTTTGTTGTCTAGCTGAGGCAAGCGTGGCAATAATTTCGCTAGGGTGATGAGCGTAGTCATCGACAAACGTAATCCCTTTCTGCACGCCTTTAATCTCAAAGCGGCGACTAGCACCAACAAAATCAGGCAGAGCCTCAGCAATCGCTTGCCACTCAACGCCCACATAACGCGCCACGGCGATCGCGGCTAGCGCATTACTAAGGTTATGTTTACCGAGAATCCCTAATGAAATTCGACCCAGAGGCTTGCCCCGCTCAATCACCAAGGCTTGCGTATCAGAAGGGCTGTACTGCACATCTTTTACCGTATAGTCCGCCAAAGGATCGCTCAGACTATAGGTTATATCTAAACGAATATGCTCCTTGACTGTGGGGCAGTCAATAGAGCCAACGACAACTTCACAGCGTTTTGCAAAAGCCTGAAAAATTTCAATGACCTGTTCAAGACTATGGTAGTGATCAGGGTGGTCTAACTCAATATTGGTGATAATGCCAATGTGAGATAAAAATTTAACTAGAGTGCCATCGGATTCATCAGCCTCAGCAACTAAATATTTGCCATTTCCTAAACGAGCATTGCCCTGCCATGCGCTAACCTCACCGCCAATGATAATACTGGGATCGATTCCACCTTTGAGTAATAAAAATCCTACTAGGCTGCTGGTTGTCGTTTTGCCATGTGTACCTGCAACTGAGATCGCTTGAAATTGTTCGATCAAAGCGGCTAGTAGATCAGAACGATGCAAAATTGGCAGCCCATTAGCGAGAGCCACCTGAAATTCGGGATTTTGTTGGTTGATTGCAGTCGAACAAACAACTTGAGGAGCATTTGTCAGATCGATGTTGTCTGCATGATGCCCTTGAAATGTCTTTACACCAAGATCCTGTAGCTTTTGAGTGATGCGATTACTACTAAGATCTGAGCCAGATACCGTAAATCCTTGCTTCGCTAAGATATAGGCGATCGCCGACATACCGATCCCGCCAATACCCACAAAATGAAAAGGTCTACCGCTGAAATCAACTGGATTCAGCATTTATACTTCTTACCTACCAAATAACGAGCCTAATAATAACAGATCAAAAGGTGCTGATTCGCGTCATATTGTGATTTTAACCACTTGATTTAAACCATTAGTGATTCTAAGCCTTGAGGGTTGAGGATACACAACACATCGCGATCAGGAATACGCTGAATCAAATTTTTGCGCTCTAGTTTGCCCAGTACACGGGTTACTGTCTCTCTGGCTAAACCACTAAGACTACTAAGTTCCCGATGGGGTAAATTGGGGATCTCTAAACCGCCACTGACTTTTGTCCCTTGTCCTTCAGCTAGAAAGAGCAAAACATCAGCAACACGAGAAGTACTATCTGCCTCGCGCAAGCGTAACCGTCGATTAACTTGGCGTAAACGCTTTGCCATCAGTCTTGCTAAATGTATTCCTGCGGCTGGCTCTGTCTCAATCAAATGTACAAAATCTGAAGCTGGTAAGCTACCGATAGTTGTAGGCGTAAGGGTAATTACGTCTGTTGATCGCGGAACTTGATCGAGGGGAGCCATTTCGCCAAACATCTCGCCAAATCCGAGAATATTTAGCGTAATTTCTTTACCATCGAGATTATAGGTGCGAATTTTTGCCCAGCCTTCCAAGATGAAATAAACTGAGTTGCCCCAGTCATTTTCCAGCAAAATCACTTGATCGGCTGGATGACTGCGCGTGACCATGTGCGCTGTTGCCCTAATTACGGCTTCATCTGGTAACCCCACAAAGAATGGGGCAGACATAATTTTTTGCTGAAGATCAGTTCCATCCCGCATAGTGGCTGCTCGTAGCTCTTAAAGATTTGCTGTAAGTAATCACTCTATCCGAGTTTGTAACGATAGTTATTGCAGATCAGCACAATGACTTAGTTATTTTAATTAATTAGGTTACCAATATAGCAATAGCAATCTTAAGTCAACATGAATTCGATGTAGCCATTTGTGCCGCGCTAGGCGTGGCGCAAATAGCGCACAATAGTAAAAATCGCTCTGCGATTTTTACTATTGTGCGCGTTCGTCGAATTGACGTTAATTTTCGTTCCCAAGTAACCTGTGTAGCCTTGAAGCAAGAGATTTAATAATTCCGTTGGGATGAGTTTCTTCGGTAGGAGTGATCGAGGCCTCAATGTCAGCAACAACTTCTGGTGGGAGGTCTAATATCCTAACTAATCTTTGATAAGCTGCTGCTTCATCAAGGTTGATCATGGGTTCATCAGGACTGCGCCGACTCGATTGGATTACTTGGTAGCCAAGTCTGAGAGTCATTTTCCGATCTTCGATACTTTTGATGTTTGGGATGACTTCTTCTAGGGGAATATTTTGTCCTAAGTAATCTTTAAGACGAGTTTTGAGATTGCTACGTTCTGTTTCAGTTTTGGCAAATAACATTGCAAATTCATCAAGCATCAGCCGAATCTCATCAGGCTCAAGTTTGCCATCAGCCCATGCCATCGCTGCTACGGCCCGAAGCATATCCATCTGACGAGGACTAATCGGAGGTGGGAGTTCTTGAGGTGTCATAGATTTACCCTTAGCCAAGTTTGTTTGCCAAATATGCAAAAATCATAGGCTAGATTTCACGATAAGTATCCCTTACTTTATTAATATTTATAGCTATAGCCTTTATCAGCCTAGTGAAGTACAGGTTTGTTTGAAAAACGCTATATAGCAGTCCTAAATCATTTGTGGATTTTTGAGGTTTGTGAAAGCTCACCCCGAAGGAGTGCGCTTTCACAAACCATTTAGGGTTGCTATATGCAAAAACAAAAAGAGGATAGGGATGAAGCTCCCTATCCTCTTTTTGATTTTTTAAGACGAAAGTTTTTGTTTTAGTAAATCAACATTCACAGAACTTAAAGCAATTTGAATTTCTAAACGTTGTTTTTCATCACGAAACAAAAATACTGCATCACCATTAGGTTGAATGATGCTACCAAAGTGCGGATCGGTAGTTTGAATTTTTTGGTAGACGATTTTAGGTAGTGTGATGCGGAGTTGATAGCTACGACCTGAAGATGGCAGGATGTCTAGCTGTTGATTAAATAAATCCAGTTGCAGATCGCCGACGGAGATGTTGCGTTCATCTGGGCTATTGGGTTTATACCAATAGAGAGTGATACCGCGTAGGCTTGGTGTTTGAATAGCAAAGGTCTCGTCGAGAGCCTGTTTGTTCCAGTCGATCGCATTGCGATCGCTATTTTCAGTTAAGGGGCGTTGTTGCCAGATAATTTCTTGTCCTGCAAGAGATGTCCACCATTGGGCAATGCGGGCAAGATTGGCTTCGGCATCAGGGTCAGTGCTGCCAAGTGTCCAAGTAATGGTTGAGTCCATTAGTTTTTAGGTACGTTTATTTGACATTTGCATGGAGAATAAAAGCATAGCAGATGCATTTGAGGAGATCTAAGAGAAATGTTTGGAATTGGCTGGCCAGAGGTAATTGTGATTTCACTTGTGGGTGTGGCAATTTTTGGGGCAAAGCGTATCCCTGAAATTGGTCGCAGTGTGGGACAGGCTTTGCGTGGATTTCGAGATGAAGTGAAGGGTCTCGGTGAAGATATTGATAAGCCAGACTCCCAAGACAAAAACTAATGATTAATATCAATTCACAGAAGTGTGGCGACACTTCTGTGAATTAAAAAACAAACCCTGTAAGGGTTTTAAAAGCACAAAATGATAAAAATGAAAGTGCGATTTTTACCATTTTGCGCCATTTGCGCCGCGCTTCGCGCGGTGCAAATGGCAATTATCAGAGCCTACGGCGCTAGTAATTATTAAAATCGGACTCGGCTTAGCATTTCAACATAGGATGAACCTTGAGCAATCACTTGAATTAAGCGTTCTTCAGGCAAGTCTTCCAAAAATTCTTTGTCTTCGGCTGAAGATAACTCAAAAATGGGGGATTGTTTCTTAGGAGATCGTTTTGGTATGGAGAGATTAATCTGAAGATGATTAGGTAGGATAGTAGTTAATTTACTAGCCCATTCGATCGCTACTACGCCAAGGGGAAAGTCTTCGCCGCGCCAATATTCTTCTAAATGTAGGCTAGGAACTTGAGGAGGTTCTAGTCGATAAAGATCAATGTGATAAAGTGGCAGGCAACCTTCTGTATATTCATCAATTAGGGTAAATGTTGGACTAGTAATCGTAGTGCTAATGCCAAGGGCGCGACCAAAAGCTTGCATAAAAGTGGTTTTGCCACTGCCGAGATTGCCTTCGAGCAGAATAATAGTCCCTGCGGTAACAGCTTGCGCTAGTTTGGTGGCGATCGCTTGAGTTTCACCAAGATTATTGGCATAAAGCTCAATCTTTACAGTCTCAGTCATAATTCGGGTAAACTTTTGTACTATAGAGGTTTTCATTTTGCCGTTAGCAAAATGAAAACACAAACCCTTACTGTAGTTGCTTTTGTTTTTACGAATAAGTAAGCACGCATTCGTAAAACACTATAGGAATAGCAGAAGAGTCTAGTTATGGCTAAATGGTTAGCAATGACTAGACGTAATTAAATTCTTCGCAGCCTTGTTTTGTTTTTAAATTATTAAGCTAATTTCGGCAAAGTTTTTATGGATACGGATATTCTTCAGTCACTCGCTCATCTTGATCAAAGTGGTAATGCTCAGATGGTGGATGTGACTCATAAACCGCAAACAGTAAGGCGGGCGATCGCTGTTTGCGAGATATCTATGAAAACCACAACGCTGGACGCAATCCAAGCAGGGAATGTAAAAAAGGGAGATGTTTTGGGTACGGCGAAATTAGCAGGAATTATGGCTGCAAAACAAACAGCTAATTTGATCCCAATGTGTCACCCTGTGAATCTAACTAGTGTGGATGTCAAAATCCTGCTAGATGAAAATATTCCTGGTTACCAAATTGAGGCTGAAGTCAAAACTAAGGCGGAAACTGGTGTAGAAATGGAAGCGATGACTGCTGCTACGATCGCTGCTCTAACCCTTTACGATATGGCAAAGTCTCTCGAAAAGACGATGATTATCTCAAATACAAGGTTGATACATAAGAGTGGGGGTAAGTCAGGAGATTTTAACGCGCCCAAAGACGAATACGGCGATCTCTAAAAGCGGCACTGGTCAGCTAATGAGGGATAGGTGCTGAAACGTCCATTTCAAGCCGATAAAAAAGGC
>JBJTVM010000434.1:0-4982 GCA_046081205.1 Pseudanabaena sp.
TTGTATCTATTGTTTTACATACAGCCTATTTAGGCTTTAAGGGATACAGAATAAATTTTGAAAGTGGCGCTTCGCGCCACTTTCAAAATTTATTCTGGGTTTTGAGTCAGCGCAAAGCGCTGTAGCGGTTTACAAATTTTAACCTAGCAATAGATTAAAGCGAACTCACGTTTACTTAACGTCAATTCGACGAACATGCAAAACAGTAAAAATCGCAGAGCGATTTTTACTGTTTTGCACCATTTGCGCCGCGTGAAGCGCGGCGCAAATGGCTATATCGAACTCACGTTTACTTACGCCTAGCTTCGTCGCTCCAAGTTACTAAGAGTGATAACACTTCATCACACCAATCGAGCCAGCCCTTTTCAAAATTAATCCCTCGCCGCAAAGTCAAATAGGCAAAGCGAGACTCAATATTGCACTTTTCAGGATGGCTAAAAAAGTTGCGCTCGATCGCTTGATAAATTTCCAGTTTTTGCTGATGCAGTTGGCGATGATCTTTGATTTTTTTGGCGATCGCATCTTCAGGGACTAGATAACCTGCATAAATTTTAAGCAAAAACTCATCTTTTGTGGGTTCAATGTCACTAGATTGCAAAAGCCATGTTTTAAGATGCAACAACCCTAAATCTGTAACTGAAAATATCTTCTTGTCTGGTCGTCCCTCTTGGGCGATCGCTGTAGCCGCGATCAAACTTTGCTGCTCTAGTTTAGTTAACTCCCGATATATCTGTTGGTGCGTGGCTTGCCAGAAAAAACCCACCGATCCATCAAATTGTTTGGCGAGGTCATAACCACTTTTTGGTGCTTGAACCAATGAAACCAAGAGAGCGTAAGCAAGAGACATATTTTTAAAAGTTAGGAAAATAAATTAGAAATAGGGTTGACATATGCACTTAGTTGAGTATACATTATCTAGTATATTCAACTAAGTGCATAATAACTTAGTTGAATATAAGACTATTGGTTTCTAAAACCTCTCTTTATTTCCCACCTCTCAACTTGTTGTAGGAGACTCAAAACATGGAAACTTCTCAAGATGGACTCCACGTTATTTTTGGTACAGGTGCATTAGGGCTTGCGATCGCCCATCAACTGATCGCCAATGGTAAAAAAGTGCGTATGGTCAATCGCCATAATCAAGTGCAGTTGCCTCAAGGAATAGTGCTAGAGATTGGTGATGCCACTAATCCTCGCTTCACGCAGAGAGTTTGCCAAGGTGCAGAGGTGATTTATCACTGTGCGGGTCCAAGGTATAACTTCAAAGCTTGGGTACAGGAATTTCCCCCATTGCAGCAGGGCATTCTCGCAGGGGCGATCGCCAGTGGCGCGAAGTTGATCTATGGCGATAGTCTCTATGGCTATGGCAAGGTCAAAGAACCAATGCGCGAGGATCTCCCCTATGCAGCCCATACCAACAAGGGCAAAATGCGGGCGGCGCTTGCGGAAACTTTGATGTCGGCTCATCGTGAAGGTAAAGCCAAAGTAGCGATCGCCAGATCCTCTGATTTCTATGGTGAAGGTGTTCTCAATTCTGTATTTGGCGATCGCGTGTTTGCCTCTGCGATTCAGGGCAAAACAGCCGAAGCGATCGGGAACTTAGACTTGCCACATACCTATACCTATATCAAGGATTTCGCCAAGGCAATGATTGTTTTGGGAGAGCGAGAGGAAGCGATCGGGCAAGTCTGGCATGTGCCTAATGCTCAAACCATCTCCACAAGGGAAATGTTAAATATTCTCTTTGAGGAATTGGAATTGCCAGCCAAAATGAATGGTATGGGTAAATTGATGATGCGAATTGGTGCTGTTTTTATTCCTGAAGCGGCGGAATCAATCGAGATGATGTATCAGTTTGAGAATCCTTTCATTGTCGATAGTTCTAAGTTTGTCAATACTTTTGGCAATATTGCCACACCACATCGTGAAGCAATTTGCAATACAATTGCATGGTATCGGCAATATCTATCTCAAGCAGAACATGGGCAAGTGAAAAGCCAAGCTTCCCAATCCGCTCAGAAAATTGCCTCAATGATTTAAAGCAAATTCTAGCCACAAATCTATGACCATAATTGATCCTAGCCAAGTACCCAGCCGTATAGGAAGTAACTATCCCGATCGCTTCAAGCCCGTAGTTGCAGGGCGAGAAAAAAAGCGCTTAGGTGAAGCCGCAGGACTGAAAAACTTTGGAGTGAATCTGACTACACTTCCGCCAAAATCTCGATCTGCGTTGCGTCACTGGCACACAAAACAAGATGAGTTTATCTATGTCCTATCGGGAGAGTTAACCCTGATTACTGATGCAGGAGAATCGATCTTGCAAACGGGACAAGCAGCGGGATTTCCTGCGGGTGAGGCTGATGGTCATTGCCTCTATAATCACACTGATGCAGTTGCTACTTATCTAGAAATAGGCGATCGCACTCCTGATGATTCCGCAACTTATCCTGATGATGATCTGATTGCGATCGCTATAGAGCAAGGCTGGCAATTTACCCATAAAGACGGAACAGCTTATTAATCTTAATCACTCATCTTTGAAACCATTTAAGAACTGTCTAGATCCCCCCAGCCCCCCTTATAAAGGGGGGAGAATTAAATTCTTCCCCCTTTATAAGGGGGATTGAGGGGGATCTTTTAGAGCTTTGAACCGCAGAAAGTAATTCTTAAATGTATTCTTACGCAGAGCGAAGATCTGCCCTCATCCCCCAACCCCTTCTCCCAGAGAGGGAGAAGGGGAGCAAGAAGATTTATTCATTGGAAAATATCATGACTACAACTACGCAAAGACAAGCGTCTTGGGCAAAGGCGATCGCACAACCAGCGACAGAATTCCCCCTCACCCAACTCTCGACTATTTCTGGCAAGATTCCTGAATCTCTCAAAGGTTCTCTTTATCGCAATGGGCCTGCAAGATTAGAACGTGATGGATTGAAAGTGGGACATTGGTTTGATGGCGATGGCGCGATTCTGGCTGTACATTTTGCCGAAGGACAAGCTCGCGCTACCTATCGCTATGTGCAAACTGAAGGATATTTAGAAGAAGAACGTGCCAATAAATTAATTTATGGCAATTACGGGATGGTTGCCACTGGCTCATGGCTACAACGTTTTGGGAAGTCATCTAAGAATGTGGCGAATACTTCTGTTTTGGCATTACCTGACAAGCTGCTAGCCCTTTGGGAAGGTGGCTTACCCCATGCTCTAGATTTAGAGACTCTCGAAACCTATGGTTTAGAAAATCTCGAAGGACTAGAGAACCGTTTGCCCTATTCGGCTCATCCTAAGCGTGATCCTCTGACAGGTGAGATTTTCAATTTTGGAATTTCCTATGGCAAGAAGGCAACGTTACATATCTACCGTAGTGATCGCACAGGTAAGCTGATTAAAAAGAATCAGACTACTTTGCAAGGTCTACCAATGATTCATGACTTTGTATTGGCTGGAGATTACCTAGTCTTTTGTGTACCACCTTTGCGGATGAATCCATTCCCTGTGCTGCTAAATTTACAAAGTTACAGTGAGTCATTGCAATGGAAGCCTCAGGAAGGGACTGAAATCTTAGTGTTCAACCGCCACAACCTAGAATTGGTGAGTCGCAACGTTGCTGAGCCTTGGTATCAATGGCATTTTGGTAATGGTTATAGCGATCGCTTTGGCAATCTAGTTTTCGATTTAATCCGCTATCCCGATTTCACTACTAATCAATTTCTCAAAGAAATTGCTTCAGGACAAACTAAAACTAAAGCCAAAGGGACTCTCTGGCAAATGCGCCTCGATCCGAAAACAGGTGAATTTCTCGAAGCTTCGCAATTGGTGGATCGCGGTACTGAGTTTCCTAGTGTGGCTCCTGCTGAAGTTGGTCAAAACTCTCGCTATACATACTTCTCAATTCATCGCCCTGATGCCATAATTGATCAAGAGCTATTCGGAGCGATCGCTCGTTACGATTACCAAACCCATACTCTCACCGAAGCTGACCTTGGTGCAAATCGCTATCCGATGGAACCATTATTTGCCCCTGATGCTAATAATCCTGATCGCGGTTATGTAATTACAGTGGTGTTTGATGGCGATCACCAATGTTCAGAGGTATGGATTTTTGACAGCGATCGCCTAGATTGCGAACCGATTTGTCGTTTATCTCTCCCTAGTATTGTGCCGATGGGTTTTCATGGTACTTGGCGATCGTAGCAAGAAATGTTTTAGCCGTCTAATAACAAAGCCCAAAATGACATAGCCATTTTGGGCTTTCAAATAGAAAACGGGGAATTCTAGTTTCAAGCAGCAATAGCGACCTGTGAGGCTCGACTTAGATCGACTAGACTAAATGTTAATGCCCCAATATTATAGTTGATAATGATTCTATAACTTTTAATTCCTTGCTCTAATTAAAAAAATGATGACACTTACCATCACAGACGAAACCTTTACAGGGGATATTATTAACAGCATTTCTCTTGACTTTGAGAAGGAACTTATCACAGTTGCCGAAATTATAGAGCAGCGCGTCCGTAAAGAAGTAGAAAACTACAATGCCAAAATGTCTGACTATTTTCAAGGTTTGGTAATGCCATCTGATGCCGAAAAATCGCTCAATGGGTACAAAATAAAGAATAAAAGGACTATTGATGCTGAGCAACAAGCCTATATTGCCTTAGGTGCTTTTCAAAAAAATGGCTTTTTTGTATTGATTGACGACAAACAAGCCGAAGATTTAAACGAAAAGGTGCTTTTACACAACAAAATAAAGGTAAGTTTTATAAAACTCACTCCTTTAGTGGGAGGATAAGATGAACTCAAACCCTCAAAATCAAGAAATTCCGCAGGAAGTAAAAGACCATTTTGATAACTTGGTAAAAGAAGTCAAAGAAAGTGGTGAACCTTACTATAGTTTTAAGGTAACAGCATTTCCACATTATCAAAATCTTGCTAAAAAAGATAATATCTTTAAAAAAGGTTTGATGCTTTATGTTGGGCTG
>JBJTVM010000435.1:0-3992 GCA_046081205.1 Pseudanabaena sp.
TACCGAGACCTCAAAAAAACAGAGCTATTGGGATACTTTTGGTCTGGCAAGCATAAACGAACGGTTAAGGGACTGAACCTGATTACCTTGTATTACACCGATATAGCAGGGAACGCATATCCAGTAAACCTTCGGATTTCCGCATATGCTCAATGCAGTCTCCAATGATAACTAAATCATAAGTCTCATCGATTTTCTGCTCAATGAGCTTACTTGCAGGCATTACCCAAACCTGATTGTAAAAATCATGGAGTTTATATTCTTTGACATAAGTCTCATCAATCTCAACTGCTATTTTTTCTGCATTTGGATGAAAAAGGCTTACCATCTTTCCGTATTTCGCCGCACCCGCTCCAATATCTAAAAATCTATTGACCTTGATGCTCTTTAACAGTTTCTTGGTGGTGGGTGTGACCAAAATTTGATGTAGATTGGCTATAACCTTTATATTAAGGGTTTTCGGAATTTCCAAGAACTATTATCAGAATAATTTCATTAATTGCTGTTCTAAAATTTAAACCCTACTGTGAGCAGGTAATACATTAATTAAGTTGAACATCAGATTCTGGTCACACCCTTTCATAGGGGGTTTTATTTGTGATGTGGTTATCTTTTATAAAACCCCTTTCTGCCTACTTTTGCAACTTTTTGTCCTGTACTAAGAGCAATGTAAGTTTTGCTTAGGACATAAAACCAAATTTGAAAGCCCACCAACGGCGGACTTTCAAATAATTTGACTGTGAGGTAAACTTCATTAACATAAATTCCTTAGCTTATATTTTGAAGATCGATATGAGAAAGCTGAAGTCATCTCTTATTAGTCTGCTTATTCTGCCGCATTTCTGGCTAATAGCCTGTATTGCCTTGGCATCATCTACAGAGAGCGCTAATGCCGAAACTAGTCAAGATTCCCCTACACCGATTACTGTGCCCCTAAAATCAAAAAAGCAACTGGCTAGAGAAGTTCTAGTTGAATTGGGGATTGGTAAACAATACGACCTATATTTTTGGAACAGTGTTGACATTTCTAGTGGAACTGGCTCAAGAACTAAATTTAGTACTTGGTTGCAAAAAACTTTGGCACGAGTAGCTGGATGGAAATATGTAGAATCTCAGTATGTGGCGAGGTTAGAATCTAATTTTTCAGAAATGGAACTACAGGAATTATTGGATTTAGCTAAACGTCCATTGATGAAAAAGTTATTAAGGGCGGAAATTCAAGCCTACGAAGAGACAGGAGAAAAGAGAGCAAGATTACTTTGGAACGCATGGGATGACTACAATTCAGGCAAAATAAACGTACCTGCTGATCTATGGAAATGATTGCCTAAAACTTTATGTCTCAATTATCAAACCCAGACTTACCTAACAATATATCTGGTGGCTGCCACTGTGGAGCAGTACGCTTTCGGGTGCGTGTGAGAAAATATGAAGCGATCGCCTGTAACTGCTCAATGTGTGAGAAGAAGGGGATTTTGCATTTGATCGTTCCTCCTGAAGATTTTGAGATCTTACAAGGTGAAGAGAATCTAACCACTTACACTTTTAATACTGGTATCGCCAAGCATTTTTTCTGCAAAACCTGTGGGATTCATCCCTTTTATCGTCCGCGATCGCATCCTCATGATTTCGACGTAAATGTACGCTGTCTAGATGATGACGCAATGATGCGGTTTACAATTGTGCCTTTTGATGGCAAGTATTGGGAAGATAATATTCAGCAGATCACCTAATAAGAGAAGAAGCCTCGCATTGCGAGGCTTCTTCTCTTATTAGCTACAAGCTACGGGTGTACCAATTTCTTTAGGAGTAGCAAAGGAAGTTCCGCAACTACAAGATTTACTGGCATTAGGATTACGGAAACGGAAACCACCACCTAATAAATCTTCTGTATAGTCGAGTTCTAAGCCCTGCAACTGAGGCAAGTTGCTATTATTAATCACAATTTTTACGCCATTATATTCGTATTGATTGTCATCAGCTTCGAGTTGGTCAACAAAGTCCATCAAATAGGACAAACCAGAACAGCCACCTTGTTTAATGCCTAAACGCAAAGGTGCAGAAGTGGCTCGTTGGGTTTGCAGATTTTTTACGCGAGCGATCGCTGCATCAGTCAATGTAATCATATGAAATTTCCCTGTATATAGATCGTGCTAAAGGCAATATTAGTCTTCTAGCAAGACAAGCGCAATACTAGCTAGAGAAACATTGGTGTAGCCAGCCACTTTGGCAGCTTTATAAAACGGTTTGGTAAGGAAACATTTATGTACACCAAATAAACGTACTCCTTGATCAAGAAGGAGCCCAGTTTTGAAATGAAAATTGCGATGTAGTCTGACAGCCTTAGCAAGGTTGGATTTTGTTTTACAACAAACCATGATTTTCTTTGATAATTCAACAACTTACTTTATGTTATCGCAAGCATGAATGAGTTGTGAGGGTTCGCAGAGGGGTGACCCCTCGCAACTCATTTTCTTCTTAAAAATAGCGTGAGTTCGATATAGCCATTTGCGCCGTGCTTCGCCCGGCGCAAACGGCGAAAAATGGTCAGAATCGCTTCGCGATTCTTACCATTTTTCGATTTCGTCGAACTGACTTTAAAAATAATGCTAGTTCAGGTCAAAATAGGATAAACAGTCTAGGCGCTGTCCATTCTATTTATTCATATTTGCTAAGTTTTATGCAATTTGCAGATCGCCTTCAGCCGCTACAGTCTAATGTGTTTGCCTACATGGACATAGCCAAAAGTCAGGTCAAAGCCTCTGGAATGGCAGTAATTGATCTATCGCTTGGTTCGTCTGATTTGCCTACTGATAGATTTATTTTAGAAGAGATCGCTGCCGCATTAACTGATCCCACTACTCACGGCTATTCGCTATTTGGCAGCACTCTGGACTTCCGCAAAACAGTAGCTGCATGGATGCAAACAAGATTTGGTGTCACAGTTGATCCTGAGGCAGAAGTATTACCTTTGATTGGGTCGCAGGAAGGAACAGCTCATTTGCCACTTGCATTACTAAATCCCAATGATTTTGCGCTCTTACAAGATCCTGGCTATCCATCACATTATGGCGGTATTTATTTAGCTGGCGGCCAAGTGTATGGTATGCCCTTATTAGCTGAAAATAACTTTTTACCAGTCTTTGCGGATATTCCTGAGACAGTGTTGGCAAAGTCAAAACTGATGGTGTTGAGCTATCCCCATAATCCCACCGCAGCCACAGCAACTTTAGAATTTTTCCAGTCTGCCGTCCAATTTTGTCAAGAACATCATCTTGTTCTAGCTCACGATTTTCCCTATGTCGATTTAGTGTTTGATGGCTCGACACCGCCTTCGATGCTGCAAGCAGATCGCGATCTGAATGTCAGTATTGAATTTTTCACTATGTCTAAGTCTTACAACATGGGTGGTTTTCGAGTTGGTTTTGCAGTTGGTAATCGTGAATTAATTAAAGCTCTGCGCCAAATTAAAGCTGTCGTCGATTTCAATCAATATCAGGGCATCATGCGTGGTGCAATCAAAGCTCTAAATAGCGATCGCACACCGATTGAGCATGTAGTTGATACATTTCAAGCGCGGCGAGATGTGATGATTGATGCCCTTAAAGCGATCGGCTGGGAAGTCCCTCACCCCATTGCCACAATGTATCTCTGGGCAAAGCTACCTGAGCGTTATGCCCACAATTCAGTGGGATTTTGTCTGGACTTAATCAAATCTACTGGAGTTGCATTAGCACCTGGTTCTGGCTTTGGCAAACATGGCGAAGGCTATGTGAGGTTTGCGCTGGTACATCCACCTGAAGTTTTACGAGATGCCGCTACAAAAATTGGTACATTTCTGCACTGACCATCATGAAAGCTTTAAACACGACCTAAGCTCTAAGTGAAATATCAACCCCAGCAATTCTCATTATACAAATCGATTTTTTGAAAGCCCGCCGTTGGCGGGCTTTCAAAAAACCGATTTTGGTGTTTCCATCGCCGTAGGTGAT
>JBJTVM010000436.1:0-5407 GCA_046081205.1 Pseudanabaena sp.
GAAGCGGCGAAACTGCCCTATCCGTCGTTCGACGACGGGGCCTTCCGTCTGCTCGTCACCGGCGGCTCGCAGGGACACCAAAATCGTTTTTTTGAAAGCCCGCCAACGGCGGGCTTTCAAAAAAATCGATTTGAATAATGAGAATTGCTGATAAGTTACGTTCTCATACTCAAAATGTGAATATCCGCGCTAAGATGTAAAGGTTTGTTACAATTTCTTAAAAAATCTTACCGTTATCAGTTAGCCGTGCCAGCCTTATCCTCTGAACCCAATTATCGCTGGAGTCGTGACAACTACTCTGAACTCGCCCGCACCATCGACATTTGGCGAACAGTACTGACATTTTCTTGGATGATTTGGCTTGATGGGAAAAAGTGGAGCTATGTCGGTGGTAAGACTGAAGCCAAGGTCAAAAAACGCACTCGCAAGCGAGCAGTTTGGCTACGCGAGGCAATGTTGCAACTTGGTCCCACATTTATTAAGGTTGGGCAATTACTTTCGACTCGTGCTGATATTTTGCCAACTGAGTCCGTTGAGGAGCTATCAAAGTTGCAAGATAAGGTTCCAGCTTTTACAGCCGAAAAAGCTAGGCAAATCATTGAGGGAGATTTAGGTAAACCGATCGCCGAAGTGTTTGGTTATTTTGATCCAGTTCCCCTAGCGGCAGCTAGCCTTGGGCAAGTGCATAAAGCACAACTGCATACTGGCGAGGAAATTGTAGTCAAGGTACAGCGACCAGGTTTATTAAAATTATTTGCGATCGATTTAGGGATTCTCAAACGCATTGCTCAGTACTTTCAAAATCATCCTAAACATGGGCGGGGGCGTGACTGGGTTGGCATTTATGAAGAATGTAGCAAAATCCTTTATGAAGAAGCGGATTATCTAAACGAAGGCAAGAATGCAGATACTTTTCGTCGTAACTTTCGGAGCGATCGCCGCATTATTGCTCCGCGTGTATATTGGCGCTATGCATCACGTCGGGTGCTAGCTCTAGAATATATGCCGGGGATCAAAGTTAGTAACTATGATGCTTTAGAATCCGCCGGAATTGATCGCAAAGCGATCGCCCGAATTGGAGCCGAGGCCTATTTAGAACAATTACTCAATCATGGCTTTTTTCACGCCGACCCCCACCCTGGCAATCTCGCCGTCACTGGTAAAGGCGAATTAATTTTCTATGATTTTGGGATGATGGGGCAGATCCAATCGATTACCCGCGATAAATTACTCAGAACTTTCTTTAGGATCGCCCAAAAAGATGCGGAGGCAGTGATTAATTCGTTAGTCGAACTAGGCGCATTAGAAGTTACTGGTGATACAGGACCAATTAGGCGATCGGTGCAATATATGCTCGACAACTTCATTGGACAGCCGATGGAAAAACAATCGGTTGCGGCGATCAGTGATGATTTGTACGATATTGCCTATGACCAGCCTTTTCGTTTTCCCGCTACATTTACCTTTGTCTTAAGAGCAATTTCCACGCTTGAAGGACTGGGCAAAGGACTCGATCCTAACTTTAACTTTATGGAAGTCGCTAAACCCTACGCAACAAATCTTATGGAAAATGGTAGTGCTAAAGAATCAGGAAATTTATCCACAGCTTTTCTGGGCGAACTAGGTAGACAAGCTGCACAGGTCAGCAATACAGCGATCGCCTTGCCACGCCGCATCGATGACACCCTCGCTAAACTTGATCGCGGGGATATTCGGGTTAGGATTAAATCCCAAGAAACTGATCGTTTATTACGGCGTTTAAGTAATGTCGGGATTGGTGTTATTTATGCCATGTTGGGTGCAACAAGCTTACTGTGTGCCACTCTTCTGTTGATTAATAGCTTACAGATCCCCGCCGCGATCGCCGCGATCGGCGCAGTTTTCTTTGTATCAGTTTTATTGCGATTGCTCACAAAAATTGATCGCCCCGAACGATAGTCCTAGTTTTTTACCAGATTTAACGTGAATTCGATATAGCCATTTGCGCCGCTCGAAGCGCGGCACAAATGGCTAAAAATGGTAAAAATCGCTCTGCAATTTTTACCATTTTTAGCGTTCGTCGAATTGACATATGTTTACAGCCTGTTGAGAGTAATCCAGAGGAACTTTTGAAAGCGTCGTGAAGCGACGTTTTCAAAAGTTCCTCTGGGCTTTCGTATTAGAGAATTTGGTTTTTAATTCATAGAAGTATCGCGACACTTTTGTGAATTGGTATAAATTGCAGAAAAACAAAAGATTTGGATTACTGTAGGATTACTGTAGTTTTTACCCGTGAGCGTTAAACTAAAGATTGCTACAGCAGAACTGATCAATTAATACGTCGAGCCGAACCACTTAACATGAAGCATCTATTTGCGGGAGCAACCGATACTGGCTGCGTCAGATCAGCCAACCAAGATTCTTACTATATCGACCCTGAGGGACGATTTTTTGTAGTTGCTGATGGGATGGGAGGACATGCAGGTGGTGAGGTGGCGAGTCAGATTGCCGTCGATTCCATTCGTTCATGTTTAGAAGCACTGTGGGATGTCGAGGCAACCCCTCAACAGCTAATGCAAGATGCGATTGACAAAGCTAACCAAGCAATCATTAATGATCAAGCAGCTAATCCTGTGCGATCAGATATGGGAACGACTATTGTGGTGTTACTGTTTCGAGATGAACAGCCTTGGTTCTGCCATATTGGTGATTCTCGGTTGTATCGATTGCGTGGCAGCAAGCTAGAACAGATCAGCGATGATCATACATGGATTGCCAGAGCCATTCAAACTGGGGTCGTTAACCCCGATGAAGCGAAAAGCCATCCATGGCGACATATGTTATTACAATGTCTGGGACGGGAAGATGTTAAATCAATTACGGCGCGCGAAGTTGAATGGCAGCCAGGCGATCGCTTCTTGATCTGTAGTGATGGTTTGACTGAAGAATTAAGCGATGATCGGATTACCTATCATCTCAAGGGCATTCGTAACTGTCAGCAAGCAGCACAATCCCTAATTGAGTCAGCCAAGTTGCGCGGCGGTCGTGACAATATCACTGTAGTAATTGTTTCTAACGAATTAAATCAAAACAACTAACTAAACTAAGTCGCGTTACAAGCAAGTCTCTCTAGTTAGTTCTAATACCAATTTACAGAAGTGTGGCTACACTTCTGTAAATTAAAAACCAAACCCTGTAAGGGTTTTAAAGGCACAAAATGGCGTAGCCATTTTGTGCTTTGGTATAAAAGCTCTGTAAAGCGCCATGAATAGTATTCGGAGAATAGTTTTTTTAATTTTGCTAACTCTGGCCCTAGTCGCGACCATAGGGATGTCCGACGTGAGTTTTTTTGCTGACTCAGAAACTAAATCTAGTCTCGCCGAAGAAGCCTGGGGACAAGCGGGATCGATCGCCTATCAAGCAGCCGCAAGAACTATGCGCTCTAAAAATGGAAAAGGGCAACTTTTAGATAATGTCCAAAAGCGTTATTTAAGAAGATATTTCATCGACTATATTGACCTTGTGTATGTCATTTACAACTCGCAAATGATGGATCGTTGGGTGCTTGGTAATGTAGCTGTGCATTTAGGTCAAGTCGAGACGATTGCCCAAACCTATTGCGATCGTATTTATCTCCGCGACGCTTACAAGCCCGAAGATATCAAACAACTATCAGTTGTAGCTCACGAGATGGTGCATGTGCGCCAATGTTTTCAAAATGGAGGACTAGATCAATTTGGCTATCAATATTTTGTGGAATATAAACGCGGCAAACAAAAATACGAAGATAATCTAATGGAACGAGAAGCCTACGATTTGCAAAGACGTTTTGCCAAAACTAATTCAAAGTGACGACATAACCATTTGTAGCGTGCGAAGTATGCTGCAAATGGCGCAAAATGGTAAAAATCGCTTTACGATTTTTACCATTTTGCGCGTTCGTCGAAGTAACGTTAAAATTGTTAACATCACTTCATGCCTTCGCTGTTTTGTATACTCGACCTCTCGCTAATCTAATTGAACAATTGCAGCGCCTTCCTGGGGTGGGGGCAAAGACTGCTCAACGTCTATCACTGCATATTCTCAAACGTCCTGCGGAAGAGGTTGAAGCCCTTGCTCAAGCACTAATTCAGGCAAAACAACAGGTGGGGCTTTGCAGTATATGTGGGCATCTTTCGGCAGAGCCAATTTGTGAAATTTGTGCCAATCCCAGTCGAGATAATTCAGTGATTTGTGTAGTTGCTGACTCCCGTGATTTGATTGCGCTTGAAAAAACTCGCGAATATCGTGGTAAATATCACGTTCTCGGTGGACTAATTTCGCCCATGGATGGCATTAGTCCTGATCAACTAAATATCCAGAGCCTAGTGAGGCGAGTCAGTGGCAACAAAGTCTCGGAGGTAATTATGGCGATCGCGCCAAGTGTCGAAGGCGAGACGACCACTTTATATGTGGGTGGATTATTAAAACCCTTTACAAAAGTTACGCGAATTGCCTTTGGCATTCCGATGGGGGGTGATTTAGAATATGCAGATGAGGTAACACTCTCCAAAGCGATCGAAGGGCGGCGCGAACTAGATTTATAAGTTGTTAAGAGTTTCACACTTTGGGTGAGACTCTTAACAAAATCATGTTGCATATTGTTCTATCAAGCAGATAGTATTTTGCTGATTCGCAGCGCATTAGTGATGATGATTAACCCATTCCCTAGCAGAAGTACCATGACAGCTTTATCTGGGTTAATTGGCTCTGGTTGCATGATTTTTGGCGTACCATGCTTGCCGCCAATTAGTACCAATCCTCTATCGCCTAGAGAACCACAGGCGATCCTAGTTTTGGGCGGCTCTCCCAGCCGTGAGCAGTTTGCTGCTCAATTTGCTTTACAACATCCACAATTACCAATTTTTGTTTCGTCAGGCAGTCCAGAGGAATATGCTGAATATGTGTTTGACCGTGCAGGCGTTGAGCGCAAGCGCATTCATCTAGACTATCGTGCTGTTGATACGGTCACTAATTTTACGATTATGGTGACGGAGCTTCAGCAACGTAAAATTACGGATGTGTATGTGCTGACTTCAGATTTTCACATGCCCCGTGCTCTTGTTATTGGCAAAATTGTTTTAGGCAGTCGTGGTATTGAGATGCATCCTGTAACGATTCCCTCAAGCATCAAATCCGAAAATCCTGCTAAAGCTTTGCGCGATGGTTTGCGATCGGTTTTCTGGGTAGTCACTGGCTCGTAAATACTTGTGCCACCAAAACCCATAAAGTTGTGCCCCGAAGGGGACGCAACTTTATGGGTTTTGCTTAGGACATAAAACCCAAATAAATAGAGGCGGCGCTTCGCGCCGCCACCCTTTTCCTAGCTATAGCAAAGCAAGTTTTGCTTAGGACATAAAACCCAAGAATTGATTGGCGGCGCGAAGCG
>JBJTVM010000437.1:0-3446 GCA_046081205.1 Pseudanabaena sp.
CGATCACGTTTTAGATGACCAGTGCCATCAACCAATGCACGTCACCTAGTATATTGTAGAGAATGCTTGAATTATTATTGTTTGGCAAATGATTAATTATTTTATTAATAGCTAATTTGGTTGATTCTAACAATCCAAGTCTATAGAAAGACTTTCCAAGTGGTTCGTTATCTTCCCAAATATTGTTTCTTTCTTGAATAATTACATTGCAAGCTAATTCATATTTACTGATATTGAGGAAGTGATAGTATGCTTTAAAAGCTCTTAAAGCATCTTCAATTGTTGCAATTGATGTAACGCTTTGTGTCCAAAATTCAGCAGCTTTTATATTAGTTATCTCCCAATCTAAATCGTCTGACTTTAACCTAGATAGTGCATATTCTCGAACTGTAGGATGTAAATAATACCCATCTTTAACTTCGATCAAAGAAGTATTACTTAAATATTCTAAAACCCCAACTCGTTGAGATTCAGGTATATCCCATAACAAACAAATTACACCTTCAAAAGGAACAACTTTTACATCCTGATAGCGATAGCAACCCATCCGACAGAGCAACTTATAAGCATTATGTTGATTGTCTCGTAGCCAATCCATTTCCACTGAAATCAAAGTTTCTAGTTCTGAATGTGACAGCAGAGCATTATTATATCGATTCCAATAGGCTCTAATATTGCCATCAAAACGTTTTTTAGTCGCACCGTGTAGAATATCCATTGCCTTAGCATTACCGTTATAGGCTTCGTACAGATGCATTAGTTCTTCAGAATCATCAGCATTATCGCAATCATAGAAATATTGCTGCCATGCCTTAATATCTAGTCCTACCAATGAATACTCTTGTACTTTCGCTCTTGTGGTAATCAGAGATCGACGACTAGTGATCAGTGTAAACGAAAAGATATCGCGATCGCCCAAGACTGACAGCAGAGCATCATAGCCACGCAACCTCTCCCGAAATCGATAATTTTCATCTAGCGCAGGTTCTAGGTTATCAATTAGTACAGCAATGAGATTCGCACGATCAGATAACTTGTCACGCAAAGTATCCAAATTGACGCCAAAGTCTTGACTAGGATGTTCATTAAAATCTTTTTGCAATATCTGTGAGACTTTTTCGCTAGCAGGTGTAATGTCTTTAAACTCCATCCCCATTTCTATCCGAATAACTTTTTTAAACTGCGATCGCAAGAATTCCCTCGCCAGTGTCGATTTACCTACTCCCGATCCAGCTTTAATCAAGACAATTTTGGCTTGTCTACTGAGGTTTGCGAGATTAGTTAAATCTTGATCGCGTCCAATAAACTCAAGGGTTGTTAATTCTAGGATTGGTTCGGGAGTGTGGATCTTTTTGGGATTAATTGGGTGGTGAGGGCGATCTCTAATACCAACATCATTTCCTTGAATTGCATACAGATTTTGTAAATATTCCCTCAATATCTCCTTTTTACCCTTTTTAGCTTTTGTCAGCGCTGGGCATACAGTCTCAAAACGTTTGTATATTTCTCGCAGATGCCCCTCTATGGTCTTGTCTATTTTTTGAGATTCGTTGCCAGAAAATATCTCAATAAAAGTTAAACGATGCTTCTCTGAGGGCAGTTTCTGCCGTGCGATCTCTTTGATAAATTCTGCCCAATCCATAAAAATATGTCCTTAAACTATGGCGCTGACTTGCCAATCTGCCTAAAAATTATAATTATACAGCCAATATTTAGGCTGCGATCATTGATTTGTCGTTTAAGTCAGGGCAAAATCAGGGAAAGTTAAGGGAATATTAGGGCAGAAGCAAGTTTATCTCAGTGTATTTCGGGGGTATATGTGGGTGTACGTCACCCTAGATAAACGTTTTAATGATTTCAAGTTGCAAATCAAACTTGCTAATTGACCAAAATTTAATTTTGCAATTTACTTAAAACTTTCTGCCGCACAAATTATTTCTTACCCTAAATAATTTGCTGAATTTCAGCTCAACAAAACCTTACGAGTGGTTTAGAAAATGGTCAAGCTCAACGATCTTTCGAAGACAATACTCATGGCTAGCAGTGTTGTAACTGTCCTTTCTGGGAGTATTCCAGCAGCAAAAGCTGCAATAATTGGTGTCGATAATCGCATTACACCGAGTTACGATTGGCTGGTCGGCACTGGGCGCCAACCAATCGGTCGCTTAGAAATTCTAGCAGCAGATAAAAATTTCTACATCTGTAGCTTTACTGTGGTGGGACGCAACATTGGCTTAACAAATAGCCATTGTCTGCGCGATGCACAAGGTCGTGGACCTCTCCAAGTCAAAGCATTCGCCCTACAGTATGGAAGTGGAGCCTTTGCTTCTGCTAATGTTGATTTATATTGGACTGGACTCCCTAGATTTCCGATAACCATAGGCGATGGTACCCGCGACTGGGCAATAGTTCGGTTTACGACCAATTTAGGCAATACAACAGGTTGGTTTGGCAATGAAGCCTATTTTTCAAATGTCAACAATGCTGGGGGAACTGTTGTAGGAGCTTTTACAAATCTAATCGGTTATTCAGGGGGCGGGACTACACCAACTGGTCATTTAGGATGCAGAATTGGGCAAGTCGCGAGTGGTATTTTGCTGCATGACTGCGATACGCTGCCTGGTTCTTCAGGTTCTAGCTTACACACTGCCACTCGTCGCGTTCAAGGGCTACACTGGGGCTCCCTTACATATAACGGCTCGACAATCAATGGTTCGGTTCCTCTAGAGCGCTTTATGCCTGCTGTAGCAATACTCAGAGCCAATGGCGCAGCTCCCGTTTCCGTTCCTGTTCCCTAAAGCAATGACTCCTTGAAACTCTGCACAGCGGTTTTCAGATTAGCCCAAGCATGTTAAGGATCCTCAAATGCCCATATGATTGAGGATTTTATGTGTAATCGGTCAAATGAAAATCGCTATAATTAAAGAACACCTAGCTTAGAACTATTGCAATGAAAAAATTATATTACAAGGTATTTGGGCTTCTTTTCCTATCTGCGATGCTATTAAAAACCGAACCAGGACAAGCCGAGCCTCTCTGCTCAGTCACACTATCGAATGGGAAGACCGTAGATCTATCTTACCTATGTGGCAAAAGTAATCCCATGAGTGGCAAAAGTAATCCCATGAATTCAATTCCCTTGATCGATCTCAATGCTCCTAGTCCTGTTGTTTTGATAGGTAGTCCAACGCCATCTGAGCTTTGGAATACTTTACCCGATTTAAAAGCCCCACCAGAAGCTGGACAAACAGAGCCGATGCCCCCCTCCGCAAATCCTTCCGCAGATCCGATCCAACCAACTAATTCCTCATTCTAGTGGTCTGTCAATTTGGGTGTGACCTCCACTTGACAACCCGTTACTGTATAAGGCACTGGTCAGTTAAGGTGTGAGAGGAGTAAAGCTGCTTAGTGACAGCAACTCCAACATCGAAATCGGTCTATGATAC
>JBJTVM010000438.1:0-1620 GCA_046081205.1 Pseudanabaena sp.
AAATCAAACAGCGATCGCCTCGAATAAATAGATCTTGCATTAATCAAATTATTCTAAATATTTCAGAAAAGAATTAACTCCTAGTAATTCTATAGAATAGAACTCCATAGCTTCTCTTAAAACTTCATCGTCTCGCAAGTCGTTATCTCCTGATAAGATTATCTTTGCTTTTCCGTCAATGGCTGTAGCTAATACGGGTAAATCTTTAGAATCTCGACAATGAGGAGGAATTGTTTTTGCTTCAATCCAGATTGATCGATTTTGCAACTGTTGCTCCAGTCGCAGAGCTTGATTTAGATCGATATTTTTTCTTAATCGAGGTCGGTTCCAAACTTCATGCAATTCATCTAAAAGAACTTGACTCATCACTAACTCAAATTTGTCTTGATTAAATGCTTCTAATATTGGAAGTGTGACTCTCCCTCTCAACAAGATACGAATCCAAATGTTAGTATCTATGACTACTCGCAATTTCATTTTTACTTGTTTTTTTGCTGACGTACAGCTTTAATTTCGTTCATAATCTCACTATCTGTAATCTTATCTAAAGGAGGTTGACTATAAAGTTCTTCGAGTAAAGCTGTTAGGTCTGATTTTAGTTCTATTTGAATTAAGGCTTTAGCTACTTGTGCGCGATCGCTAGGTTGTAATTGTTGTACTGTCGTAATAAGCTGCTCTAGGGTTATTGGTAGTTGGATCATGGCTTTCAATATATAATGATTTATCCTCTTTTATTTTACATCATTCAAAAAGATAGCAACTCATCTCAAAATCTCAATTTACGCGACGATTTTTAGCTAATACTAGCCAAATAGTTTCTATTTTGGGCGTATTAGAAGTCTCATGTAAATCAGGATTTGTAAGCTTTACTTCTGGCGGTTCAATATTTTCGTTGATCTCTTCGGTGATGTTTTCTGACATATCAAGATTGATTGATTTGAGTAAGGGCTGCTTCTAATTCTGGATTTGTTATTGCTAAGGCGCTCTCATACCATTCATGGATAATTGCTTCTAATTCATTCCAAGCTTTGTCATAATTTTTTGGTTCTTGTAAGGCAACTGAGCGATAGGCTGAGATCACTTCGTTAATAAATTCATTCAACTCGTCTGCGTCAAATACTCCAAGCCAACCATAGGGATGCTCTGCACCAATTTTTTGGTTTAGCAATAATCGGAAGGCGGTATTAAGAAGTTCGACAATTTCACGACTGTGTTGGGCAGTTTTTATAAATAAAGCTACGTCTTCTCGCCGCAGTAGGGCAAAGGATTGGTCATTGCGGGTAATGGTGATGGGATGTTCTAGGGCTTTGTCTAAAATTCTACCTGGTTGACGGTTTAGCTCGGTGGCAGTGACTAGTTCGTCTGAGTAAATGGAGTTCATAGTTTTTGTATCTAAAGTATGCACAGTTGGCACTGGTCAGCTAAATCGTGATCGACGTATTTGTGTATTTTTTATCGGCATGAAATGGAGGTTTCAGAACTTATCCCGCATTAGCTGACCAGTGCCTAAGCCTCCTCATTCTCCTTAATAGCTAAGGCAATCTCTTCAGGATACATCGAAGCATAAAACCAAGCATTTGCTAAATCACTTGGCGATAGAGTTGGATAGCCTTGCAGAAG
>JBJTVM010000439.1:0-3842 GCA_046081205.1 Pseudanabaena sp.
GCAATACCCAAGCACAAAACGGCTAAGCCGTTTTGTGCTTGGGTATAAACTGGTCGCCCAAAACAACAAAAGTACAGTCTATTGAGGCTTTGAGTAGTACAGAGATATTTTTGAAAGTGGCGCGAAGCGCCACTTTCAAAAATATCTCTGGGTTTTAAGTAAGCGCAAAGCGCTGTAAAAGTAACGAAAGTATGGAAGAACAGCAAAGTTTTCTCTACGAATATACAAAATTTTGCCTAGAGCAAGCTCAACATGGAGTCGATACTCTAGGAACAAAACTCTCAGGGGTTATGGAAATTAGTGCATTACTATTGTTGGGTTTGCGTGTTACCTCTACCTTTCAAATCTATGTCAAACCAGATCAGGAAAACTTATACTTTATCTATTTAAGCCTCAAACTTTCAGCTTGTGTGGCTCTAGCGATCGCGATCGCCTTTGCTGTATTGGGACTATATCCGCGCAAAGTCGCAACCACAGGGCTTTCTCCTGAAGTATTGATGCAAAAAAATGAAAGCTTACAAACTGCAATTACAACTACATGGATGCAGCAAATCGAGGATTTACAGACCTATAAGTCTGAACGCACAGTGTTTTTGCGAAAGGCGATGATCTCACAAGGAATTGGCATTGCGATCGCTTCCTTGGCAACTACTGATGCTTTTATGATGGCAATTACTGCTGGAAGATAGCGGTAAAATAAGGAACCAGATTTTTATCTGGTGCAGCTTTGCCACACCACATAAGAATCTGGTTCCCTATTAAATCGCAAAATCCTAAGCCTATGTTGACAGCTTTTGTATTGTCGCTATTAACTCCGATTACCCCAGTTTTACCCACAACAAGCCCCGTAAACAGCCCTACCGTCACTAATAAAGTTGCTCAAGCTGCCAGCCAACGCCAAATTGTTCTAGATCGTCAAGAAATGCGTCCGCTTATGGGCAAACTTGACGATGTGCCCATGTTTAATAGCAACAGTCCTGAGATTGTGCAAACAGAAGGAATTCTCCTGTCAGCTTTTCCACCCGAAGGAATGACACATCCTAAAGCGCATTTAAACTTTCCCTTTCAAGGACGCTTCGATTTATTTACGCACCATATTTCCAAAGCACCACCACCAGAAGATTTAAGAACTTTGTATATTGGCGCGATCGCCTATAATCCCACCGATCAACCTGTAAAAATTGATGTATTACTGGGAGCTAGCTATCTCAGTCAGCCTGATGCACCCTTCTACGATGCACCAAACTACTCCTTAAATAACAATGGCAAAGTATATCGTGGACCTGGCGATCGCGCCATGCTTGATATTTTGCGCGGTCGTCGTCAGGATATCTTTCCTGCTCAGATTATAATTCCACCAAAGGAAAGCCGCATGTTAATGAATGTGCCAATTCCTGTAAAGGAATTAGAGCCACCCTTAAATGGGCGATCGGGGCTATCACGGTTACGCAGTGATGGCATGGTTTATGTGGCGACGCTTTCTCTCTATGCTCGTCTAAATCCTGATGGAACCGAGCGTGCTCCTAACCTTGCAGAATGGGAAGAGATTCTCAAAAAAGGAGAACTAGCTAAACCACGCGATGTTGTACCAACGCCTCCTGATTTGACGGAAGGGAGGTTTGAATATAGCCGTGTGGCTGGTGTACAGCTAGGTTCCCAATGGTTTGGGAATTTGACCGATAAGGATAGTAATGTTCTAGCCATTCCCAAACGTGGCGAATCCTATTCCTATGGTTTAAGTCTCCTGCAATATGGCACGATGGGAACGGGACAAGTACAAACAGCACCGCTAAAGGTTCGCTATCCTGATACTGCTCATTCTGCTCATGGTAATTATGGTGTGCAGTACAATTTGACGATGCCTCTGCATAATCCCACCAATGAAACCCAAACTGTCGTTCTCTCATTCCAAAATCCGATCAAATACGATAAACCCGTTGGTGGTTTGCAATTTTTTGAACCACTTCCTGATGATGTGTTTTTTCGTGGTTCGGTAAGGGTGAGATTTCGCGATGATAGGGGCTTAGCACAATCGCGCTATGTCCATTTGATGATGCGTCGTGGTGAGCGTGGTAAGTCTCTAGTAACATTAATTATGCCACCAAGCGATCGCCGTGTTGTCCAGTTTGATTTTCTCTATCCTGCGGATGCTACTCCTCCGCAAGTTTTGACGGTAACAACTACGCCTTAGAACCCATTTAAGAACTACTTTCTGCGGTTAAAAGCTCTAAGAGATTCCCCTCAATCCCCCTTAAAAAGGGGGAAGAATTAAATTCTCTCCCCTTTTTATACCAATTCACAGAAGTGTGGCGACATTTCTAAAAAATCTTGTAAAATGTCATTGGTAAGGTGATGCGGATCTACAAAACTTGTTTTGAATGGAAAAATGATGAACCGACAAAAACTTTTAGCGCGAATTTCCATAAATCCAAATATTTGTTTTGGTAAGCCTTGCATCCGTGGTCATCGGATTTGGGTGTCTTTGATTCTTGATTTTTTGGCAAGTGGAATGACGATCGCGGAATTAATTGAAGAATATCCCCAATTACAAGTGGAAGATATTTATGCTTGTATTGCCTATGGTGCGGAAATGTCGCGCGATCGCTATATTGATATTCCTTTGGAGCAGCCTGCGTGAAGCTGAAGTTTGATGAAAATTTGGGCGATCGCGGTATTACGCAATTATGTCAAGCAGGGCATGATGTGGCGACTGTGGTTGAGCAAGGTTTGACATCAGCTGATGATTCTGTTTTGATTGAGGTTTGTCATTCTGAAAAGCGATGTTTAGTGACGCTAGATTTAGAATTTAGCAATCCATTGCAGTTTAATCCTCAAAAATATAGTGGTATTGCTGTTTTACGGCTACCAAATAGAGCAACTCCAAGTGATTTGAATGATGCCGTTAAGACTTTGATCGGTGGTTTAGAGCGTGAGGATATAACTGGTAAGCTTTGGATAGTGCAACGCGGACGTATTCGCATTCACCAGCCTCTTTCTGATGATGATTGAGCTTTTTAACAAGAAATTTTTTTCCTTTTTCCTTTCTACTTTTTCCTTGAATTAAAGTCTGGAAAAATTGATTTTAGGGAAGTGGGATGATGAGATAATAAATGTACAATCTTCATAGTGATTTAGTGAGATTTAAGGTATGAAATATCTAGCGCGAATTACTTTTGATGCTCAAGTGATGGGTGGTAAGCCTTGTATTCGTGGGATGCGTGTGACAGTGGGTACATTGGTTGGACTATTAGCGGTTGGACATTCGTTTGAAGAGATTTTAGAGGCTTATCCTTATTTACAGAAAGAGGATATTATGGCGGCGTTGTCCTATGCAGCTTGGCGGTCTGAGGAGGTCGAGGTCGCTTTGGTGTCGGCATGAAGATTTTGATTGATATGAATTTGTCGCCTGATTGGGCAAATTATTTTGCAGCATCTGGAATAGAAGCTATACACTGGTCAAGAGTGGGTAACGGATCAGCAAAGGATCGAGAAATTATGGAATATGCTCTAGTCAATGGTTTTGTTGTGTTTACGCACGATCTTGATTTTGGGGCAATTCTGGCGGCGACTCAGGCTGATGCACCTAGTGTTTTACAAATTCGGACTCAGGAAACTTTTGCTAGTGTAATTGGAGATGTGGTAATGGCAGGTATAGCCCAGTTTCGTGAAGAACTTGAATCTGGTGCGCTAGTTTCTATTGATATGCAGCGATCAAAGGTAAGAATTTTACCAATTCGCAAAAATTAGTCTTATCTAGAACTTACGCATTGACAAAAGAGAAGAGATATGAATTGAAATAGATAACGATAGTTTTAGTAAAAAGTGAGACAAATAACCAAACC
>JBJTVM010000440.1:0-3981 GCA_046081205.1 Pseudanabaena sp.
GAATTTGCAGAGTGCATTGGCGGTGAGGGATTTTTCTAAAGCCTTGGCTAAACGAGGCTGTGGCTCCACTGCTAAAACAAAACCTTTTTCGCCAACCATCTTGCTTGCCACGATCGCAAAGCTACCATGATTTGCGCCAACATCTAGGAACGTATCCCCCTCAGACAGCAACTCTGATAAAACTCGCGTGTCGGTTTCTTCACTAGCTAACTCATTAACAACTTGAAAGAGCCGCATATCCGTCGGATTTAGAAATACTCGATAACCCGATAGTTGCAGTTCTAGATATTGATCAGGTGAAAGCTGATCGAAAATATTTGCTAGAAATCTAAACAACTCTCGTCCACCAAGGAGATATCTCTTGCCAGTGAGACTGAAATACGATTTGCAGTACCAACCAAAGAGGCGATATAGGAATGGCAATGGCTTCCTCAGATCTGGATTGAGTATCCACCCTAAAACCGAGCGATCATATAGCCAATCATCGGGTTGAGTTCGGCTGCGATCTGGGTTTTTCTTAGGAGAGTTCGTAACCATAAAAATTGTGTTAGTTTCGCAGACAAATCACCTATGAGTTTACGTTAGATTACGATGAAGAAAGTGCGATCTCTTGACATTTTCATTTAGAATCTCTGTAGAGATACCCTGACCTGATCGCATGATAGATAAGAAAAAAGTACTGCTGCTGTCTGCTAATCCTGCAAATACCAACCGCTTGCGGGTTGAGGCGGAATTTCGGGAAATTGAGGAATGCTGTCAGAAGTCAAGTTTACGTGATCGCTTTGCGATCGTTACTAAAGGCGCAGTCCGCATTGATGACTTGCAGCCAATTTTGCTGCAAGAAGTGCCGCGTGTGGTGCATTTCTCAGGACATGGGGCGGCGGAAAATGGGTTGGTTTTAGAACATGATGATGGCAGTTGGCAACTCGCACCTACTGATGCTCTAGCGGACTTATTTCGGATTCTCCAAAATGGGATCGATTGCGTGGTGCTGAATGCTTGTTTCTCGCAGGTGCAGGCGGAGGCGATCGCTCGTTATGTGCCGTATGTATTGGGGATGACTCAGGCGATCGGCGATGTGGCGGCGATCGAGTTTGCCAAGGGCTTCTATGGGGCTTTGTTTGAAGGGCGATCGGTTAAAGAGGCTTTTGAGTTAGGCAAAAATCAGATTGCGCTCAAAAATATTCCTGAAGTGCAAACCCCTGTGCTGTTGGAACACAGTTATGAAAGTCAAGTTTTGCCAAGGCTAAATATAGCGCTCGAAGAACCTGAAGGCGCAGTGCGGATTGGTTCCGAGTTTTATATTCCGCGATCGCCACAACAAGAACAAGCCTTCAAAGCGATCGCTATGTCCCATGCCCTGCTGCGCTTAAAATCTCCCGATCGCATGGGTAAGTCTTCGCTATTGGTGCGCGTCTTAGAAGAAGCGCGACGGCTAGATAATCGCACCACATGGCTAGATTTGCAAAAGTGCGATCGCAAGTTCTTTGAAAATATGGATCGCTTTTTGCAGTGGTTTTGTGCGGTAATTGGGCGTGATTTTGGGGTGAAGGCTAAGCCGACCGATGATTGGGATGAGATATATGGCGCAAATGCTAACTGTGAGGAATTTTTTGAAAGATATTTACTCAATGATGATGACGATCGTCCCCTAGTAATTGCCATTGAAAATCTGGATCGTATATTTCAGCATGAAGCGATCGAGGTTGATTTTTGTGGTTTATTGCGCGGTTGGCATGAGCAGGGCAAACATGACAAAAGATGGGGTAAGTTGCGATTAGTACTTGCCTATTCGATGGAATCTTTTACGACTAGGGATATTAACCAATCGCCTTTTAATGTGGGCACGCCGATTGATTTGGATGAGTTCACAATTGCTCAAGTTCAAGAATTAGCGGCTCTGCATGGACTGTCAGCCATGCAAATAGAACCAATAGTTGAGTTAGTTGGTGGGCATCCCTATCTGGTGCGATTAGCTTTCCATAATTTAAGTAGTGGTGCAAGTTCCCTTGAGCAAATCATCCAAAGTGCAGCGACAGATGTGGGACTTTTTGGCAAGCATCTCACCACAGGTTTAGCCAAGGTAGAAAAAGATGCTCATCTTACGGAAGTTTTGCGATCGCTGGTTAATTCACCGCAACCGATCCGTTTTGATCAAGCGACTACGGCAAAATTAGATGGAATGGGGTTAATATTACGCACAGAAACAGGTGTCAAGATCCGCAATGAGCTATATCGGCGCTATTTCCAAAACCGTTTAGGAGTATAAATTAACCTCATGCCAGCCCTTATACTGGCTAGGCGATCGCCTAAGAGTCTGTTTGAAAAGTGTAGGTATTTGCTAAAAGTACTGATTGATCCCCCCTAACCCCCCTTATGAAAGGGGGGGAAATTTAAAAAAGTCCCCCTTTTGTAAGGGGGATTTAGGGGGATCAAAACTTCTCAAACAATCTCTAATATTTGAAAAATCTCTTTAAATAGCTGAATCAGAAGAATTAGAGGCAAAAACTATGGTAATTTCAGCACCAATTATCAAACCAGTCAGCCCAGTTGAATATCCCTCTAGCGATAATGAACCCGTGGCAGAAACTTACGACCATTTTTATGCGATCGCCGTACTTTTAGAAATGCTGCGGCAATATTTAACAGGTAAACATGCGACGGTTTTGGGCAATCAGTTTCTTTACTATGCTCAAGGCTTTCCGAGAATGCGGGTGGCTCCCGATGTAATGGTGATTTTTGATGTGGCTCCTGGTGGGCGCGACAATTATAAAATTTGGGAAGAGGGACAAGTGCCTGTGGTGGTGTTTGAGATTACTTCTCCCAGTACGCAATTTGTCGATTCAGGCTTTAAGCGTGATCTTTATGCCCAGATGGGTGTGTTGGAATATTGGCTATTTGACCCCAAAAACGAATGGGTGGAAGGGCAGTTGCAGGGCTATCGCCTCAGGGGTGAAGAATATGAGCCAATTGCTGATGGGCAAAGTTTAGTTTTAGGGTTGCAGCTAAGTATTGAGGATAAAAAAGTTGCCTTGCACCGTTTGGACAATGGCGAAAAGTTACCTTTTCCCTCGGAGCTTGCTGAACAGGTAGCTCAAGAGCGTCAAGCTAAACAGGAGCTTGAGGTGTTATTGCAGCGCTACCGCGATCGCTTTGGAGACTTAGAGTAACTAAATTATGTTACGTGGAACTCAGATAATGAATCTCTTGTTGTTAGCGTGGCAGGGCAAGCACGGGGGCATTGCCCCTACCCAAAATTTAGAGGTTACTGTAGGGGCTGTGACCCTGTGCCAGCCCCAGTCTTTCGCCATCGCAGGAATTCTTCCACGTAATATCTATTGAGTGCGTTACGCTGACGCTAACGCACACTACAGATTGTAATCACCCGCCCTAAACCACAGTACAAGCAACACAAGCTATGACTTTTAATTATCAAATTGGTGGTAGTCTCCCTGCGGATGCGCCTAGCTATGTGGAGCGACAATGCGATCGCGACTATTACAACCTCCTCAAAGAGCGGAAATATTGCCATGTGTTTAACTGTCGGCAGATGGGGAAGTCGAGTTTGCGGGTGCGGGTGACGCATAGGTTGCAAGCGGAGGGGATTGTCTGCGCGACGATCGATCCGCAGAAGATCGGGGTGGAGGTGACTTGTGAGCAGTGGTACGCTAGCGCCATTCGCAGCTTGGTCGGGGATCTGGATTTAAAGAATAAGTTTGATTTGCGGAGTTGGATTCGGGAGCGGGAATTGCTGTCGCCTGTGCAGCGCTTTGCCGAGTTTATGGAAACGGTGGTGTTGCAGGAGATTGATGCGCCAATTGTGATTTTTGTGGAGGAAATAGATCGCCTCTTGAGTCTCAAGTTTGGTATGGATGATTTTTTTGGGTTGGTGCGATCGTTTTTTGAAGATCGTCCGACTAAGCCAGACTATCATCGTCTTACTTTTTCCTTTTTGGGGGTGGCGACACCGACGGATTTGAT
>JBJTVM010000441.1:0-5521 GCA_046081205.1 Pseudanabaena sp.
AACAGGCTGTAACGATATTATTAGATCAGTCACTAGAGCAATAGTTCGTTTAGGAGCATATATTTTATGGGTGAGTCAAAACGCCGTAAGCAAGTATTAGGCGAAAATTATGGTAAACCTGAGCCGATTGCGTCTTGGATACCCTTTTTGACTAAAGATACAGCCGAAAAATTTGTAAAAGTATCGACTCAAGCTGCTTGGTATGGCATTGGTGCAACTGCCCTAATCTGGGTGACGATTCGGTTTATTGGTCCTGCCTTTGGTTGGTGGCATCTTGCCGATTAACCTATGACCTGTCATTTATTAATTCCTGCGGCAGGTAGCGGCAAGCGCATGGGAGCTGATCGCAATAAATTGCTGCTACCTTTACTCGGCAAGCCAATTTTGCAATGGACTCTAGAAGCGGCGATCACATCAGAGGCGATCGCTTGGATTGGGGTGATGGGACAGCCCCATGACTATCCAGAGTTTCAAAAGATTTTTAATGAGATCAGCCAACTTAAGCCCCTCCGACTAATTCAAGGTGGAGCAACTCGTCAAGCTTCAGTATTCAATGGTTTAAAATCTTTGCCAACAGACTGCGATCGCGTCTTAATCCATGATGGTGCAAGATGTTTGGTGACACCTGAGCTGTTTGAGCGTTGTGATGTGGCTTTGCAAAAGATGCAAGGTTTTATTGCTGCTGTCCCAGTCAAAGATACGATTAAAGTCGTCAATGGCTTGACCGTTGTCGATACCCCTAACCGTGATCATCTTTGGGCGGCGCAAACCCCCCAAGGTTTTCAATTAGACGTAATCAAAAATGCTCATCTCACCGCCTTAGAATTAGGTTGGGAAGTCACCGATGATGCGGCTCTGTTAGAAAAAGTTGGTTTAGCAGTACAGATCGTGATGGGTGAAGAGACTAATCTCAAAGTGACTACACCGCAAGATTTAGCGATCGCTGAATTTATCTTAAAACAACGCAATAACTAAAAAAAGGCGCTTTGCGCCTTTTTTTTTAACCCTTGAGACTTCTCAGTACGACCAAGAGTTCTGAATCTTCACGCTTAAAAACGGGTAAAAATTCAATATGCTTATAACGGATGATGCCATGAATATCGATGATGCAGTAGGCGCGTTTACTGCCAAATAAACTGGAAACCCCGTATTTTTTGCAAACCTCTTGGTTGCGATCGCTTAGCAAGGGAAACTGTAAACCTAACTTTTTAGAAAACTCAATATGTTTCTCAATTGGATCGGTACTAATACCAAGGATTTCTGCGCCAGCTTCCCGAAATTTTGTCCAATCATCCGCAAAACACTGCATCTCACTAGTGCAGAGAGGAGTAAAATCTCCAGGATAAAAGGCTAGTAAAACATTGGTTTTACCTTCGTAGCGGCTGAGGGTAATATCACCGCGATCGCTAGGTAAAGTAAAATCTGGAGCTTTTTGACCGACTTCGACAGACATAGAGTTTCCTGTATTACCTTTTGACTTGGGGTTTAGACTGGAACATAGTATTTGTTTCACAGCCACTCATCATCTTATCAACAATATTTACCATAATACTTACCATGCAAAGCCCTGAGATTAATTCTCCTAGTCATGTCATAACTGTTCAGCTATCTAGTGAGATCTATGCAAGCTTGGTCGAAAAAATTAAAATTACTGGTAAAACGGAGTCAGAGTTAGTAATTCAGGGGATAAATTACATTTTAGGTAATACGCTAGAAAAAACTTTTGCTCAACAAGAAGAATTTGATCGCTTTGCGGCTTTAGAAGCATCCTTAGAACAAAAGCTCAAACAATATGTAGAACATTTAATTAAAGAGCGCGTTTCATCATCTGAGTCAGTCGATACTTCACCCCAGAGCTATCTTAACGCCAATTTAGATAACAATAAAAATATACCAACCCCCACGATTCGACCATTACAAGTTGGCGATCGCGTATTGGTTTTGGAGCCAGATAGTCCTTACTACATGGCAAAGTTACTGGTGACAAAGACTAGCTTGATTAGAGCAACGGTGGACACTGAAACAGGTGAGAAAACATTTTTAAAACGAGATTTGCGATTTGTAGAAGCTGCAAATGATACCAATGCATAGTTACAGCAATTACCGATCATACGAACCACAAGAAAATTTTTGAAAGTGTTGCAAAGCAACGCTTTCAAAAATTTTCTTGGTTTGGGTTTGAGCGCAAAGCGCTATATCTATTGTGATGGGAGGTGCTAAGCCCATCATTTTTTAATTTTGGGTAAAGTCTTTGGAGATCGTAAAACTTTAATAATGGCTAATCCAGTAATCGCACCATAGATTAATCCCTGCAAAGCACTAGCCAAGACCGTTAACCTCAATGTATAGCCGAAATATAGACCTAATGCACTTAGGGACGAGGCGATCGGACTGGCAAATAACCATAATCCTGCTGCACGAAATGATTTGAGTAGCTGCCACTGGCAAATACCGACAATTACGCCAATAATTGCAAAATCAACCATCAAAATTGAGAGCGATGGCAAGTTTTGTATTTGCGATCGCCATGATAGGGCTGGCACAAAAAAAACAATCATTAGCCCGACAGTCCAGCCACATAGAGTCAGTGGTAACCACCATCCTTCTTTAGGAAAGCGATCACGCAAAACTACAGACTGAGCGATCGCCACCCCTACGCCATGTAGTATTTCATTGAGAAAAATACGTGATCGCAGATCAAAAGGATCTTGCCAAATGAGGGTAGGTAAGATCGCATTGCCAATAACATTTGCAATCAGCCATAGCCACCAAAAGTTCCGTCCTACTTTTTTTGACATAGACTTTTGGGTAGTGCTAAGTAGGTAAGGATGGGCGGAGCTTCGCGCCGCCCATCCTTACTAAAATAAATCCTTTCCTTTTCAGCACTACCCTAAAGTGCGATGATATATAGACGATAAAGAAATCTCGCTCACTTAACTTTGTAAGACAATTATGCCAACCCCCGTCCCTACACTTCCTACTGACTCCGAAGGACTATTAAAACTCTTACGCCATAAGGAAGGAACTTGGGTGCAGTGGGGAATTGCTTGTCAAATGCTCCAAAAAATGGGTGAGAATTCTCTCGCAATTTTTGAGAATACTGGCTTTGAACCAATTCAACAAAACCAGATTGTGGTTGCGTCACAGGTTTATGCTAGTTTGCAAGCAGGTAATGCTGCGGATATTGTCCTTGCCCATTTTGAACAGAAAGGTAGTGACATTCTCAATGAGTTGCGCGTACTCAATCAATCAGAACGTGTCGCGATGGCAACCTTTGCCCTTGAAAAAAATCTTGATGTTTTGGAAGCTAAGGATGTCGTTAAAGCTATTAAGGAAGCTTCTAATGTTGCCAATTTGCCTGAAGGATTTACCCGCCATCCTGGGGATGCTGTGGTGTTGCAAATCTTGAAAGCAGCGCAGGGCAAGATCGATCCACAGGAACGTACTAGGCTGATAGCGAGGGGATTGCGGTTTGCCCATAGTGAGAAAGCGCGTGCAGCGATCGAGCGTTTGCTCATGGATATGTCAGCACCAGCAAAGAAAAAAGCACCGAATTTGCCAAACTTCCGTTACGATGCCGAAGACAATATTCCTCGGATCTTGCCTGTGGTGGGTACATTACCCCTATCAATTGATGTGTTTAAGTCAACTCCAAAAACTGAAGAATTAGCACCCTTTGGAATTGTAAGCTCATCTGTCGTATCCACTTGGGCAACTCTGCCTGGTTGGTTTGTCGTCCATGAAGCAGAAGATGGAGTAGTGGTTTGCTGCAATACTGATACTTTACAGGCGGCGATTAATCAAGAAGTTCTTAGTTCTGTCCGCGATCGCGCTGAGGATATCTTGATATTGGTTGATCGCTCACAACGGGAATGGGATGAGAATAGCTATTTTGCGATCGCTGGTGAGGATGGCAATCTCAAGTTTGCATGGTTTGAGTCTCAACCAGAAGTAGAACTCTTAGGCAAAATCACCTTAACTATACGTCCCAAACGCTTCTTTGACGAAGCCGCCTCTCAAGATCGTTGGCAGTTTGAAGAATAAAATTGTACATTGTTAAAATCTGAAAGCATTTTAGAGAACATGTCTATATATGATAATGAAAGATTCAGAACTGAGCTAAAAGTCCACTTAGCTCAGTTTGAGGTATATCTTCAGCAAAAGCTAAAACCGAGAACTATTCATCGACATTTATGTGTGATTGGCACTTTAATTGATTTCCTGTGTTTTGGTTGCAATGTCAGCAATTTTCAAGAGATTCACCGCAGTATCGTCTGTAGTCGCTTTCGGCGATGGTATTGCAGTAAGATAGGGGACTTTACGGAGAGTGAAGTTAATACATCTGTCAAAAAGTTTTTTGACTTTTTAGTTTGCGAACAAAAAATTGCGATCGGTAAAGATGTATTAACAGGATTAAATATTAAATCAGGATCTTAGAATTTACTCATATTATGGCCAATTTTCATAATTCCCAAATTCCGATCGCCATGACGATCGCTGGTTCTGATAGTGGCGGTGGCGCAGGCATACAGGCTGACTTACGCACCTTTGCTTTTCATTGTGTTCATGGAACCAGTGTCCTTACCTGCATCACTGCCCAAAATACACAGGGAGTGACGCGGGTAGATGCGATGTCGCCTGAATCTATAACCGCACAATTTGAAGCTGTGATGATTGATATGCGAATTGGCGCAATCAAAACGGGGATGTTGCTCAATCAAGAGATTATTAAAACTGTTGCCAAAAAGCTAGTTGCCTTTGGATTTGGGAATGTGGTGGTCGATCCTGTGATGGTCTCACGGACAGGGGCACAGTTAATTGATGATGAAGCTATCAAAACAATGCGAGATTTATTAATTCCCCTTGCGGCGATCGCTACACCCAATCGCTATGAGGCACAAATTCTCGCCAATATGGATATTCATACTCTTGAAGATATGCAAACGGCGGCTCAAAATATTTACAAATTAGGAGCGCGATCGGTTTTGGTGAAAGGCGGCGGGATGACGGGTGATCTTAAAGCCGTTGATGTATGGTTTGATGGCGATCGCCTTGAAGTTTTGCAGACTGAGATAATTGATACAAACCATACCCATGGCACAGGTTGCACCCTCTCAGCCGCGATCGCCGCTAATTTAGCACTAGGCAAACCAAGGTTTCAAGCAGTACAGGAAGCAAAGAACTACGTGACGGAAGCCTTGAAATATGCCTTAGCGATCGGTAAAGGACAGGGGCCAGTTGGACATTTCTTTCCATTGTTAAAGTAGCGTCAATTCGACGAACTCTCAAAATGGTAAAAACCGCAGAGTGATTTTTAGCATTTTGCGCCATTTGAGCCGCGCTTCGCACGGCGCAAATGGCGATATCGAACTCACGTTTCATTAAGGCTTGACTTTTTTATTGTCTCCTTATTTTATTCATTTAGGACTTACGCATTGGGTAGATGTGGTGTTGGGGGAGCCATACCCACACCCCCCCCCACACCCACCAACTCCGTTGTTTTTTGTCAGGCACACTCCTT
>JBJTVM010000442.1:0-3386 GCA_046081205.1 Pseudanabaena sp.
ATTCTGATAGGTACAAAAATTAATAAATTAACGTTAATTCGATGAAAGTGCAAAATGGTAAAAATCGCAGAGCGATTTTTACCATTTTGCGCCATTTGCGCCGCGCGAAGCGCGGCGCAAATGGCTATATCGAATTCACGTTAAATTACACTACTTAGAACTTAAATGTATTGAAACGTATTACAACTTAACTAATTTCAATACGTTGAAAGATCGGTGTTGGTGTAGCTAGGGGTTCACCTGTCTTGAGTATGCCCCAATTTGTGTGACTCCAATCAGGTGGATATGTTTCATCAAAACTTAACCCTAATTGTTGATAGGCGGCAATACCCAGTTTCGGCGCGATTGGGGATAGCAAATAAACAGCAATCCTTACTGATTCGAGTAAGGTATATAAAGTTTCGTTAACTTCTTGCTGTTTACCTGCTTTAAATTGCTTCCAAGGGGTGGTTTCATCGATTAACTTGTTGCAATTCCAGATTAATTCCAGAATCTTTTCACAAGCTGCTCGAAAGTTAAGATTTTGATAATCAAGAGCTACGCGATCACCCAAATTTTTTGCTTGCTCTATCACTGGTTTAATTAGTTCTGAGACCTCAGTGCGATCGATGGGATCATGTGCAGGAATAGTTTGCTGACAATATTTATTTGCCATTCCCAGACTGCGATTGAGTAAATTACCAAGGCTATTAGCGAGATCAGCATTCACGATCGCTACAAATCTGTCTTCATTAAAATCCCCATCGCGCCCAAACTCGATTTCCTTGAGGAAATAGTAACGAATTGCATCGGCTCCAAAGCGATCGACTAAATCGTAGGGATCGATGGTATTTCCCAGAGTTTTGCCCATTTTGAGTCCGTCTTTTGTCAGCAAACCGTGACCAAATACTCGCCTTGGCAAGTCTAATCCTGCGGACATGAGCATTGCTGGCCAGTAGATCGCATGAAATCTCAAGATATCTTTGCCAATGATATGCAGGCTGAAGGGATACCACTTTTTGAGAGCATTTGCGAGAGTCGATTCATCATCGGGATCGAGCAGAGCCGTGACATATCCTAATAAAGCATCAAACCAAACATAAATTGTATGGGTAGGATCGGTGGGGATTGGGAACCCCCAATCGAGGTTAATGCGAGAGATCGAGAAATCCTGTAAGCCTTGCTTCATGAATCCGAGGACTTCATTACGACGACTTTCAGGTTGAATGAAATCGGGATGCGACTCATGAAATTGATCGAGTGCATCTTGATATTTGGAAAGGCGAAAGAAATAATTTGGTTCGTCGCGCCATTCACAAACAACATTGGTATGGATGGGACAATGATGACCTTCTGACAGTTCACGCTCTTCTTTAAATTCTTCGCAAGCAACGCAGTACCAGCCCTTTTGCTGATTTAGGTAAATGTCCCCTGAATCGTAAACCCGCTGAAAAAATTCATTGACGATCGCTTGATGTTTTGGTGCAGTAGTACGGGTGAAGCGATCAAATCTAATATTAAGTTTTTCCCAAAGCGCATAAAACTCAGTAACAGTGCGATCGCAATGTTCTTGGGGCAATAGACTGTTTTTTTCGGCAGTACGCTGGATTTTTAGTCCATGCTCATCTGTGCCTGTGACAAACATGACTGGATGACCCTTGAGCCGATAGAACCGTGCAAAAGCGTCGGCAGCGATCGTGGGGTAGGCACTACCAATATGCGGGCGATCGTTGACATAAAAAAGTGGTGTGGTTAAAGCGATCGGTTCTAGGGACATGGGTAACTCAATTCAGGACTAATACCATTTTGCAAAAAAATGGTGATAAAAGTAACATCAAGCGCCAAAATTATCGACTGCTTCATACGCCGCCGATAATTTTTGGTTTTTAGCAAGCAATACAGCCTATTTTGAAAGTGTTGCTTCGCAACACTTTCAAAAATATTTCTGGGTTTTAATTAAGTGCAAAGCGCCATAAACGATGAAAAATTTAGCAGCGCATCAAATGTGGATGGATCGGGCGATCGCCTTGGCAAAAGAAGCAGGGGATTTTGGGGAAATTCCTGTGGGAGCAGTAATAGTGAATAGTCTGGGAGAAGCGATCGCCACTGGAGTAAATCGCAAAGAACGGGATCAAGATCCTACAGCCCATGCGGAAATAGTAGCGATTCGTGAGGCAGCGCGAGTATTACAGGATTGGCATTTGAACGGATGCACGTTATATGTGACTTTAGAACCCTGTCCGATGTGTACGGGAGCGATTTTGCATGCACGGATTAGTACTTTAGTCTATGGCGCTGACGATCCTAAAGCAGGGGCAGTTCGTACCGTGGCTAATTTGCCTGATAGTCCTGTGTCTTTTCACAAATTAGAAGTGATCGCAGGAATCCGCGATCAAGAATGTCAAGAGTTATTGCTTGATTGGTTTGCTGGTCATCGACGTAAGTCCTACAGCGCTTCGCGCTCAATTCCAAACCAAGAAAAGCTTTAAAGGCTTTTCTTATACAGCCTATTGAGGCTTTGAACAGAAATATTTTTGAAAATGGCGCTTTGCGCCACTTTCAAAAATATTTCTGGGATTTGATTAAGCGCAAAGCGCTGTATATAGCAATCCTAAATGGGTTATGGAAGTCGTTTCAAAATTTGTAACACTGATTGTTTTTTTATTATCTGTTCTACACTCAAATCAAGCTAATTGCAGAATTAACTTTATGTAGACAAAAAAACTAATTGCTTAAATTTAATTCACAATAAGCTGTAATCCCAAAAGATAAAATGACTAGTCATTTTATCTTTTTAAAAACCCAACTTAGCTTGGCTCTTAATTCATAGGGTGTAACCACAATTTAAAGCATATTTAGGCTTTAAGAGATACAGAAGAAACTTTGCAAATGGCGCTTCGCTATACTTTCAAAACTTCTTCGGTGTTTTAGGTCAACACAAAGCACCATACTGAGTTGGTATAACTTTTGATATTAGGGAAAACAATCATGTTTAACACCATTATCGGTAAGCAAGTACTTCGCAAAAGTCGCAATTTATTAATATCAAATGGGATATTGATGGCAATTGTATTAGGCGTAGCTGGATGGCAGTATCGCTATTTATATAATTTTGCTTTGGGGCCATTTCCCGTTGATATTAAAAACTTAGAGGACATTAAATCTCTTGATGATAGTCTGCAACAATACATTACCGTAAAAGGTAGTGCGATCGATGATACAGGTGTTCAGCAAATCACAAAAAGAGTTCGTCGTAGTACTGGACAAACTGTCAGTGAATCCGTTTCTGCTAAGTATCAAACTTTACAACTTGGCAAACGTATTCTATTAGTAAAAGCAGGGGCAAGTGGTACTAGCACTCAAGTTACAGGCGGTTTATCTGAAATTTCTAGTGAAATCACAAGTAG
>JBJTVM010000443.1:0-1267 GCA_046081205.1 Pseudanabaena sp.
GATTGGTGGAATTTGGTGGCTGGGAGATGCCCGTCCAGTATAAAGGTCTGGTTGCAGAACATAATGCTGTGCGATCGCAAGTCGGGATGTTTGATGTATCGCATATGGGTAAATTTGCAATTTCTGGGGAGGGTGTTCTCGAAATCTTGAACAAGCTTGTGCCATCTAATTTAGGAAGAGTGAAGGTGGGACAGGCGCTATATACCGTTTTACTCAATGAACAAGCAGGAATTATTGATGATGTGATTTTTTATCGTCATGAACCTGATGGCGATCGCGAAAATTGGTCAGTAATTGTCAATGCCTCAACCACGGACAAAGACAAAGCATGGTTACTACAACATTTAGGCGATCGTCTAATTGATAATTCGTCTTCACAAACTCTTATTGCGGTTCAAGGTAAAACGGCGATCGCTACGCTCCAAAACATCATCACTGAAGATTTATCCAAGCTTCCTCGATTGCGGTTTGGACATACCTGTACAGAAGTGTTGGGTGTATCAAGTTTTGTCGCAAGGACAGGCTACACGGGTGAAGATGGCTGTGAAATCATGACAGATATCGAAACTGGTAGAGCGCTATGGCAAAAACTGCTTGAGCTTGGTGTCGCTCCCTGTGGCTTAGGTTGCCGTGATACTTTGCGCTTGGAGGCAGGAATGCATCTGTATGGACAGGATATGAATGACACGATCACTCCTCTTGAAGCTGATCTGATGTGGATTGTACATCTGAAAGAGAAAGGTGATTTTATCGGACGTACTGTTTTAGAAGAACAAAAACTAAATGGAGTCTCTCGCAAATTAATTGGTTTAGAGCTAGAAGGTCGCAATATTGCTCGTCACGATTACCCAATTCGTTTTGAAGGCAAAACTGTCGGTATTGTCACCAGTGGCACAATGTCACCAACTTTAGGTAAGGCGATCGCTTTCGGCTATGCACCAATTCATCTCGCTAAGAATGGTCAAATCCTCCAAGTCCAAATCCGTGACAAAGAGTTTCCTGCCAAAGTAACCAAGCGAAACTTCTTGTAGGATTTTGAGTAATCATTGTTTTTTCGTGTCAGTACAGCGCTTTGCGCTTACTCAAACCCCAGAAATAGTTTTGAAAGTGGCGCTTGCACCACTTTCAAAACTATTTCTGTACTACTCAAAGCCTCAATAGGCTGTAAGATACACAAGCAAAAAACTAATTTTTTAAGCTATCTGTCAAATATCCAGCAATTCTCACTATAAAAATCGTTTTTTTGAAAGCCCGCCAACGGCGGGCT
>JBJTVM010000444.1:0-3866 GCA_046081205.1 Pseudanabaena sp.
TTCAAAAAACCGATTTGGTTGTCACCAGCGCCTAAGGCGCTGGTGACAACCAAATCGGTTTCATAATGAGAATTGCTGGTGTTTTTAATAATAAAAAGTCAAACAGGACAAAAGCTGATAGACTTACGAAGACTTTTTTTGCTTGCTGAAATGGACTGGCAAATAGGAATATGGGCAAAATATTTATTTCCGCAGGTCACGGTAGTTTTGAGGGGTCATTTCGCGATCTAAGTGAGATGGCAGGTGGCACGATGGAAACTGCTGAATTAGTCGCTACTAGGGACTTAGTAATTGCCGAGCTGAGATCGCGTGGAATTACGATCGCCATACCTAGCGATGATCTGAATTTAGCTGAAGTGATCACATGGGTTAATACAAGGTCAGATCAACAAGATGTAGCTTTGTCGTTACAACTAAATATTGCCAATGCTCCTGAATTACGTGGCACAACTGCCTATTACATCACCAATAATGCACTGCGGAAAAGACAAGCAGAAATACTCACCAATGCCTTAACTAAGCGTGTACCTGAAATCATTAATCGTGGCGCAAAAGCAGACACGATCGCCAGTATCGGCAGTTTAAGTTTTTGCCGCCAAATTTCAGTTCCTTCTATTTTGCTGGAATTAGTTTTTTCTAATAGTTCGCAAGATCGACTGCTAATGCAAACAAGGCGGCGTGACTATGCGATCGGAATTGCTGATGGTCTGCAAGCATGGATTAATGAAACTGCCACCACAATTCCTGCATATACACCAGCCAATCGCCCAACTAATCCAAAGCCGATAACTTATCCAGAGATTAATATCAATCTTAATGGGCAGAGTTATGCCGAAAAAGGGATTCTTGTATCGGGAAATGTATTTGTACCTGCGGATTTAGTTGATCGCCTTGGCTTTGAGCTTAATCAGATTCCGCTCAATTGTCGGTTACGTTATCAAAGTATTGTCTATGTGCAGGCGATCGCCTTACGCGAGTTAAATACTTCTGTCTCTTGGGATAGCACAACCCGCACACTTCATTTGAAAACTATTTTTAAAGTTTTCACTGGTCAAATCGATCAGATCATGGGTGTGGGTAATGCTTCGGAAGTACAGTTACTGATGTTTTTGAAAAACAATAATGAAACTGCTCTTACGAACTATGGCGATCTTCCCCGTTTATACCGTGAAGAAGCAGAGATTGAAGGGGTAAATCATGATATTGCTTTTTGTCAAATGTGTATTGAAACCAACTTTTTAAGATTTGGCAAAGACATCGAACCTGAACAAAATAATTTTGCTAGTTTAGGAGCCGTAGCTATTTCAGCGGCAAAAGCATCGGGTGCAAGTTTTGAGGATCAACGTTCAGGTGTAAGAGCGCATATCCAACATCTCAAGGCTTATGCTAGCAATGCTCCGTTATTTCAAACAGTAGTTGCACCCAGATTCCATTTAGTTGCGCGAGGTGTTGCCCCAGTCTTCAGTCAACTTACTGGGCGTTGGGCGATCGATCCTCTCTACGATCGCAAAATCCTCGCTCTCATTCGCCGCCTCTACGAATCCGCAGGCATTTTCTGATTTTTTGCAGAGGTGATCGCCTCAATCAGAGCTTTAGCTTCGACTGCTCCCTCGGATTTTTGAAATTGCCAAGGGTAAGGCATTTTACCGCTTAAAACCATGCGAATACCCAGAGGGAAAATGCTGAGCAATCCTTTTAAATCTCGGAAGTTATCGCCAACAACCCGCACCCCAAATTTACTTTCATCGATCCAGCCATCTTCTTTGACTAGTTCTACCATCGTATGACGATGACGTTGAGCAGTAGATTCTGGTAAATCGGTGTTAGCAAGAATTTCATGCTTAATTTGAGAAATCCGATCTAGGGGTTGCACTTCCACTGGACAGACTTCATTACAGTTATAGCAGCGTGTGCAGTCCCAGACAAAACCAGATTCATTATATTTGGCGACTCTCTCCTCTGTCTGATCATCGCGGTTGTCTGCCATAACTCGATAGGCTTTTGCTAAAGCGTGGGGGCCCACAAAGCGATCGCTTACAGCAGCAGCATTGCATTCAGAATAGCAAGAACCACAGAGAATACAATTTGCAGCAGCTTGGAGTTTGGCACGTTGGGCGGGAGTTTGGAGAAATTCTGTTTTACTGATTTGTCGTGATGCAGTGGAGACATAGGGATCGACTTTGTGAAGGTTATCCCAAAACTTAGTCATGTCTACGATTAAGTCTTTAATTACTGGCAGATTTTGCATTGGTTCGATCACCAGTTCCGGATCATGCTCTCCCATCACTTCACTGATATGCTTCTGACATGCTAAGCCCGATCGCCCATTAATTCGCATCGAGCAAGATCCACAAATAGCATTGCGACAATTACGCCGAAAACTAACGGAGCCATCCTGTTCGCTCTGAATCTTGATTAAGGCATCTAATACTGTAGTTCGATCAGGATCGGCTTCGATTTGAAAGGTTTGATAGGAGGGTTCGCTAGTACGCGATGTTTGGCGGCGAAGCTTGACTGTAATATTCATGGTTGATATCGGCGATCGGGCTTTGTGCTTTAAGTTTAACTTTAACGCAATGTTTGATCGACGGGGCGATCGCTCTAATCGAGACTGTAGTCCTGATATAATTTTCACCAAACGTTACTTTAATCTTAATGCCAGTGGAAAATATTTGATGTGATTAATTAATTGTAAAAAAATTCTCAACATCGATTATAGAAATATTGCCAAAGGAGTAACTAAAGTGACCTTCATAAATGCAAAACCCTCTTTGAAGACAGTCTATGAAGAAGACTACCTAATGTGGTTGGAGATGACTAGCGAACAACTCCGCGTAGGGCAGCTAGAAAACTTAGACATTGAGAACCTTTTAGAAGAAATTGAAGCAATGGCGCGAAAAGAAAAAGTTGCTTTAGAAAGTAATTTAGAAATTTTATTGATGCATTTACTCAAATATCAATATCAAGTCAATAAACGTACTTCGAGCTGGCGATATACTATTGACGAACATCGTAGCCGCATTGTCAAAGCCCTAAAAGTAAGCCCTAGTTTAAAACCATACTTAAAACAAGTCTTTGATGACTGTTATCAAGAAGGTCGCCGAAAAGCCGCTATTGAAACGGGATTAAATATCTCTACTTTCCCAATGCGACCGCCTTTCAGCCAAGAAGAGACTCTAAATCCCGATTTTTTACCTGGATAAGTTAAATTGTGAAAAACTGCTCAACCGTCATAATCGGACAGGCAAAATGATCAACAAGACAGAGCAAATCGCGATCACCAGTTACTAGATAATCAGCATTTCCAACTAGAGCCAAAATCAGAAAAGGTTCATCAAAAGGATCACGACATTCAGGAATTGCAGGTAACTGCTCTGGGAATAGCACCGTTTCGCAAAATGGCAAATAATCCGCTAATAAATCCTCTTGCTCAGTTTTTGTCAATTTGAACTTTGGATAAGCAAGTACCCTGATTAGCTCTGTAATCGTTACCTTAGAAGCCAATGGAACAAAGCGATCACTCTGCCATGATAAACGTAACCTTGCTGTACTTCCACCAAATACCAACGCCGATAATACTAAATTAGTATCAATTACTACTCTCAGGCGATTACTCATCCTTTACGCGCCCATGCTACAGCATCCGCAATGTCCTGTTCGTTTAAATCCAAAGCGGCAAGCTTAGAACGTACCGCATCAGCACGCTGAATTCTTACAGGCGTGAGAATAATTTGCCCACCTTCTACCTTCACATCAAAGTATTCTGAGTTTCCAATTGCCTTAGTAATACTTTTAGGAAGAGTAAGCTGATTTTTGGAAGTTAACTTAGCCAGCATCGTAAATTACCTATGTTTGCAAAAGGTAGA
>JBJTVM010000445.1:0-2882 GCA_046081205.1 Pseudanabaena sp.
CCCCACCTTCGGCGGGGAAACAGGCCTGTGCTTCACTAGCCTGATAAAGGCTATAACCTTGAATTGTTATCAATACTTACTTATAACAGCAGGGCAACCGCATAAAAAAGTCAAAGGTTAAGGAGATGAATTAGATAAGCCAGATCCCAAGCCGCCTTATTACGTTTCGCCCGCATACTGAACTTAGAAGACTTATCGCGACTTAAGAGATTAAGAGCAAAGTGACGCAGCATCGCCATATTTTCAGGAGAATTATCTTTGCGAATACGGGAAGCATCTTCGTGAAAAGAGACATCTAAAACCCAATGCAAGGAATTTTCAATCGACCAATGAGTACGAACAGCCTCTGCAATAACGGTTGCATTAGAAGGCAAGCTAGAAATGTAGTAGCGATTTTCAGTGGAGACTTTCCCATTGATTCTGCGTTCACTCTGAACTAAGGCAATAGTTTGTAAACCAGCCCATAGAGGCAATTGAGTCAGGTAATCCAAGTTAGCTAAAGACCAACAACGCCGAATTTCTAAACGCCCATGACATTTATCTATGGACTGGCAAAAGTCATGGTCTACATCCACAAAATCAGTGTTTATAGCTTGCTCAAATAACCACTGCACATCTTCAAATAGTCCTCCCTGATTACCTTTGAGTGCTAAGACATAATCGGCTCCTTGTTCCACGATTTGGCTAGCTATTTCTTTTTGACATCCCATTGCGTCAATCGTGACAATACAGCCTTTAATTTCTAACAGCTTTAATAACTCTGGTATGGCGGTGATTTCGTTGGATTTTTCATCGACTTTGCATTGACCTAATATCAACCGATTTGCACTTGCCCATGCACTCACCATGTGAATTGCGCCTTTGTCTGCACCTCGGTCGTAGGAGTGTCTCAAGGTTTTGCCATCAATGGCTACTACCTCTCCTTTCAGTACTTGGCTTACTGATTTCACCCAACTGATGAAGCTATTTTGCATCTGTTGCGGGTTCAGTCGCGCAAACACTCTGGCAAATGTGTCATCACAGGGTATCCCATTCGGTAGTTCAAGAAATGTCCCCAGCCATTCTTGTTTTGATGCTCCAAATAGCGCTATGTCTTCCCAGTTTTCTCCCCCACTTATCACCGCACAAATTGCGATTACGATTATGTCTAGCAAGTTATGCTCTTTCCCTCGATTATCTCTTGGGTCTTCTACTCCTTCAAAGTGTCTTAGCAAACTGACTTCGATAGGGTTATTCATTGCTGTTTTACTTTTGTTATTTTCTCCTAATTTTATTCACTTTTTTATGCGGTTGCCCTGACCACTAACCCAAAACACGATCGCCTCATCCCCTCACAAAAAACACGATCGCCCACTCACCCCTCAAAACACGATCGCCCCATCTCCTCACCAAAACACGATCGCCCCTATCCCCTCACTAAAAACACGATCGCCCAACCATCGCCTTTACAAAAACGAGATCGTCACCAGTCATTAATCATTTCTCAAAGGTTTTTCATGTAGTTTTTGATTCTCCTTACCTGTTGTTGGAAACCACACCTCTTGGTTTACTCGAACTGAGTCTTTTGCCATAGCATCTACAACGTTATTAACAAAATATCCAGAGGCTTTAGACGGTAGCCAGTAGGAGTGCCATTGGTTATAATTTGGTACTGAAAAAGGAGATTGCTCCCAAAAACGAACAAATAAAGAATCACCTAGACATACATGATTAATTACTCTTTTTTTGTCACCTTCGGAAATTTGTTGAATTTCGTCTAAAACATCCGACGAATGACGTTCTTGTAAACCGCTATCATAAGAAAATAGACCTGCAAATATATCGCTTCCAATACCTACATTATATCTATCATCATAAATAAACTCTAGATTATTTACGAGATTTGTGATGGCATCTCTAAATTTACTTATATTGGAGATTTTAGTTTTTACCTCTATAATCCCTCTTACACTATCAGGAGTTATTATAACCAAGTCACCATCTCGATATAGAACAGGCTTGGAAGTATCGTAAATTAATATATCTATTTGTTTTGAAGAACTATTAGGCTTTACAACAAATCCACTACCTACCTCCACATTACTAGGGAGATGTCGTTTTAAAATCGCTCTTAATATTGTTTCTTTCCACTCTCCATCGGTAAGATTATGATGATTATTTCCAATTAAGTTGCGAACTCTATCCTTTAAAGCTTTAAGCTCTAAAGAAATTGACTCAAAGTAGTTTTCAACATTCATAAATTCTATCTAGCTCATTTACTAAAATAATGATAAAAATATCTGTCACTAAATAACAAATACGAGTATAGATGGTTAAGTAATTATAAAGGGTATTTAGCCAAAGTATCTATGTCTATACTAAACACCCTAAACAAATCAAATTCAACTTTCAACTATTTCAACATCTCGATTAACCGATCGCCTACTCTTAGAGCATTAGCAATAATCGTCAAAGCAGGACTCACTGCCGCATTAGACGGAAAGAAACTGCCATCAACAACGTAGAGATTATCGAGATCGTGGGCGCGGCAATCGCGATCTAAAACGGAAGTTAAAGGATCGTCACCAAAGCGACAGGTTCCGCATTGATTGGCGACTACTTGCAAAGGCGACTCGGCGCGAGGATGCAGGAAACCAGTACGGAAGCCATCTAGGGACTTTTCAATATTTTTTAACACATCAGTCCAGCGATAAATTAGGCGATCGTGGGCTTCTGTATTGTTGGGATTGTAATCGATATGGATTTTGTTGTTTTCAAGACGCACGCGATTATTCGGATCGGGTAAATCTTCCGTTTGCGCCCACCAGCCGATGGAATGGGTGGCTAATTGCTTTAAGCCGAAGTTGGGCATGAGTTTGGCAACAATGGAGGAGACGGGAGGA
>JBJTVM010000446.1:0-3820 GCA_046081205.1 Pseudanabaena sp.
GCCTTCCTACTCTTTTACTTCTTATCTTGACTCTGACCCTGCTATCGCTTCTCGTCGAAAACATCTTCAGAAATTGTTCCGTATTTCATTCTATGCTTCTACTCTCGACTGGGCTTCCTAGTCTTTTGTCAGTCAATCAGGTTATCAGTACTCGCTTTATAGATAATTTTGGCAACAACTTTAGGCAATGCTCCATTTGTGCCAATTTGATTGAGTTTCGTCAATACGCGATCGCTAAATTCGTCATACATTGGGAAATCAGGATTACTGGTACGTTCAGCTGATCGCTCATAGAAGTCCGTTTTGATTGGTCCTGGCTCAACAATTTTGACACGAATATTGAACGCGAGAAGCTCATGCTGTAGAGATTCCGAAAATCCTTCCACAGCCCATTTGGTTGAGTGATAAAGACTATATAAAGGGAATGCGACACGCCCACCAATGGAAGCGACGTTTACAATTACTCCCTGTTTGCGATCGCGAAAATGCGGTAGTACTGCGCGAGTAGTTTCCATCAGACCAAATACATTGGTCTCAAATTGACGTTGGATTTGTGCAGGTGTGGAAGTCTCAAAGGCACCCAACATGCCATAACCTGCATTATTCACCAATACATCGATCACTCCAAATCTAGAGATTGTTTCAGAAACTGCCTCAGTAATTGTTTGGTAGTCGGTAACATCCAACTTCAAGCAGGTTAGGCGATCAAGTTTTGCCAAGCTATCGGCTCGGTCTATCTCTTTATCAGGCGATCGCATGGTAGCTACTACATTCCAACCTTGCTTTTGAAAATATAGAGCCGTTGCTCGACCAATTCCCGACGATGCGCCAGTGATTAATACAGTTTTAGTCATGATTTTTTATTATGCAACCTTAGCAAATAATTCCGTGATTGGGCGATCGCTTTCTTCTGCTTTAACCACAATCTCCACTAACTTGTTTTTTGCAGTCTCTTCAAATAATGCTTCAACTGTCACTTGAGCAACTTTTGTGCGTGGAATACTTCCTTCAAACAAAGTATCAGCCCCAGACATGATTAATCCACCTTGCTTTTCATAATTGAGCAACCCTCCAGGACGAACGATAGTATAGGTCACACTGCTATCTTGCAAATATCTCTCTGCTTGCTTTTTCCAAAATAGTACTAGCCAAAATAGGTTTAAGGGATGGAATAATTTCGATACACATAGGGAAGAGACGATCGCAAAATGTTTGATGTTTTTTGCCTTTGCTGCGTTCACCAAGTTCTTTGTACCGATGTAATCTACTAAATATGGCTCTAACGCATTGAGGCTTGGTTTTGCACCTGTTGCACAGACTAGCACATCACAATCTGAGATCGCTTCTGCCAAGGTGTCAGTAAAAAGTACATTTCCTTTAACTAAGTCCGCTTCAGGTGGAAGAATTTTTTTTGCGCTTTCTAGATCACGAACTAAAGCTTTTACGGGAATATCCCTCTTAACTAATTCGGTGACAATATGCCGTCCTGTTTGTCCTGTGGCTCCTGCTACAAATACTTTCATCAATTAATCCTCAAAAAAATTTACGATAGTCCTAAAATCGTAGTAAGGATGGGCGGCGCGAAGTGCCGCCCATCCTTACCTATTTAGTACCACCCTATACACAAGTGTTGCACAAATCAAAGATCAATCAAGCAAATGAAGGAATCGATGATTCGCTTTATTCGCCTGATTTACCAAATCTTTGCCATGAAACTCTGATCGTTGACGATCGCCACCGTATCCCCTGAAGGCTTAATCAAAAATAGCCCTTCCTGTTTGGCATATTCATCGGCTCTCTCATCGACCTTAATGCCAGCGATCGCGCCATAGAGCTTGTAACTTTGATATTTAGGCAAAGCCTGTTTAAACCGATCTAACGTAATTAAAAATCGCTTCACATCGCGAACTTCTAAATGAGACTTGACTTCAATCGCCACCACTTCATTAGTATTTTCTGCGAGAACATCAATTTCAATAGAACCATTGTCATCCTGAGCTTCCACTCGCAAGGCTGTAAAATGCACTTCAATCCCCTTCTCGCGAAACATCCGCACTGCCGCAGGTCTAACTAAATTTTCAACAAACTCACCCCAACGACTCGTAATCCCACCAACTTGCTTATTTGTCTGCGCGACAATTTTTTTGAGTTCAGCCATTTCCTGCTCGGATGCATTTTTGTATTTCTGCAAAGCTTCTTCGGAAGCTTGCTTATAGTTTTCTAAAGACTGGAGCACAACTTGTTGCTGTTCTTTACGTTGGCGTTCGCTCTCACGAAACAACTCGAAAATATCATCTATGGTTACAGGACGCTGAGACATAGTTTTTTGGCGATCGCGTTAGATGTTAATAATGATTATAAACTCTTCCAAAACTGAAAAGATAAGTAGCGGCGCTACTCATCTTTTCAGATAGCGTAAACTGTAAATAGCGATCGCTGGATGAGTAAAGCTAGGAAATATGCAAATGACCACCCTATTACGAATCTCACAGATTGAGACCTTAGCAGGACAAAGTACATTCCTCCATGATATCGACTGACAACAATTTGAATCAATCCTCCAAGACCTTGGTGACAAGCGTAGATCAAGAATTGCTTATTTAAACGGTGTATTAGAAATTGCTTTGTCTCTACCTGAACATGAAAAAATTAAAGTTTTGATTGGAGATTTTGTAAAAGCACTTCTGGAGACAATGGAGATCGATTTTGAAGGGTTTGGATCTACAACCTTCAAGCGTGTTGACAAACTCGCAGGACTGGAACCCGTTGAATGCTTCTACATTCAAAACAATGTCGCTATGCGTGGTATTCGCAAACTAGATATGACCATCGATCCGCCACCTGATTTAGCGATCGAGGTAGATGTAACTTCCAAAACTAAGTTTGATGTTTACCGCGCCCTTGACGTGCCTGAACTCTGGCTATACGATCAGACCTTGAAAATTTATATCTTGCATAATGGCGAGTATATCGAATCAGAATTAAGCCCTATTTTTGGAGATATTCCGATTCGTGATGTCATACCACAGTTTTTAGAGATCAGTCTTAGCCAAGGACGCAGCACAGCGATGAAGGCTTTTCGAGCATGGATGCAAGAGAACTTATCATAACTAAATATCTATAAAACTATGCTCCATGCGACAGTCGATCTAGATCGGGTGTTAGGGCTATTGCGAGCTGTTTTTTAAAATATCAGCAAAATTTGCTAAAATCTAAAGGTTATTAAAACCTTAGTTATGACTGAATTAAATCAAGATCCTTTTGATGCAAGATGGCTTAATTGCCTATATGAGGGGAAATTAGCTGGACGAGTAAAGGTTGTTACAAGCACTATTATTCTGATTGAGCCTTTGTTAGTTGTAACTTTAGCTGATGGTAGTAGATCTAGTCAATTTTTTGGTCTCAGAAAGAATTGTCCTAGTGATATCTTAATTAAAGATGACTATGTAATCTTTAGTTGGCGGAATGTCGGCGAACGTAGTTATGATCGTAAGCGAGGGGAAGAAGGAGATCCCGAAGCCATTGAAATTGAGGTTACTAGCAAGGAAAGTGCGGAAGAATTAACGAAACAATTAAAAAATTTGTTGCCCAGTGAACTGAGGACGATATGGAATGGTCAACTAAAAAAGTTAGAAGACAGAGAAGAATCTTTGAATTCTCTAATAGAAGAAGAAGCCGCAAATCTGACTAAAGAAATAAAGAATGAATATGAGGAAAAATCTCAAGAGCTTTCTAAAGACAAAGAGTATATATATGAGGAAATGGAAAAGATTGCTCAAACCCAACAAAAGATAGAGCAGAGAGAACTAAGAATAAAAGA